>DAOJ01000034.1 GCA_002502365.1 Euryarchaeota archaeon UBA106 | reverse complement strand
CCGGCAAAAGGAATAAAGGCTAGACCTCAATCATGTAATGTATGGTAGAAATTCTTTGTCCACATTGTGAAGAGGAAATAGAACTGGATGACGATGCCTCTGGTGAATTTGCTTGCCCATATTGTGAGGGGGAATTCGAATGGAATGTCGAGCCTTCTGCTCCTACCCTACAGGGAGAACCTACCGTTAGTCAAGGCCCCGATGTAAGTTTCAATGGTGATGATAGTAGTTTAGGCACCTATGCAATTGTAGCAGTCGTTTTGGGTTCTATCGGGATTTTCACAGGTTTTTGTACCGCTGGATTGCCAATTGTTGGTCTATGTAATCTTTTGATTGTAATACCTGCAGGAATTATTTCTTTCATGAATAGAAACAAACTCGAGCAGTTTCCTGCCACTTCGCATAAAGGAATGGTTAATGCTGGCTTTTGGTTAGCTGTAGCCGCTGGTTCAATTACTATCTTGGCTCAAATCTTTTGGATCATAATGATTCTCATCGCTCCAGAATCAAGTGGAGAATGGTTCCTTTGCGGAAGTGGAGAAGAAATTCCAATCGAATGGGTCAACGACGGAGAGTTCGATTGCTTTGATGGTTCTGACGAAGGTGTCTGAACCATCATACAATTTCTGACTTGAGTCTAGATACAACTCAATCGAGAGTTCTATTCACTGACGAGCTTGCTTTCTAGCAGCCTTTCGCCTTCGTAGCTTCTTCTTTCGCCACTTCCAGCGTTGGTTTCCAGCCTTCTTCCACGCACGGGAACCTCGCTTCATGCAGCGCGCCGACCTGCTGGGTGTATTTGATGTAAACGGTGAATCCATGCGGGACTAGGAGCATGGAAATGGTGGTGGGCGCGCCAGGATTCGAACCCGGGTCACCGGCTTAGAAGGCCAGCATGATATCCAGACTACACCACGCACCCGACCCTAGCGCGGGACTTCCCCTTTGTGAAACCTGCACCTCGAATGGTAGTGATTTTCTCAATCAATCAGGCTGTCGAATCCTCTTCATCATCTGTATCTGTACTATAATTCAGAATTCCATCATCTAACATGTCTTCGCGAATTTCGGATTTCGAGCGACCTGTTACCTTAGCGATTTTCTTTAATTTCTTATTCACTCTTCGCTGTCCACCAATCAATTCTCTCAATCCATGATAAATCCTCAATATGGTTTCTAGTATTGAAAGTAAAATTAGACTGTTGAGGTAAGACTTTGCCAATTCTGTACGATTTTCGATGAGTTCTTCAAATTCATTAAATTCAACTGAAGTTGATCCTACCAAGAATACACCTAGAACTGCGAAGGGTAGCATCTTAGCAACATCTCGAGACAAATCCTCAGTCCAATAGGAAAGAATTCGTACTGAGCCAACCACAGATGTTGCGATAAGGGCATTTCTTGCATGGTCATTACCATCTGCTAACAAGGTTAGAATTACAGCCATTACAACTGTCCAGAATGCAATAAGAATTGGGATTGCCAAAGCATATTGAATCAACCAAGCCCCAGTCTTGAAAAATGCACGAATTCTTCCTCCCATAGATTGGTCATATTTGCTCAAATCAAGATTTAAGATATCGCGCCTAGCCAATAATCGGTAGAACATGAAAACAAAACCTGAATATGCTGCAATAGCAATAATCGCCATCAAGGTAGGAAAGGTTTCTGCGATGAAACCATCAATCCAAGTGGATACCTCTTCTGGAGTTGGCGGCCAGGCCATGGGGTTACCTTGGAGGTAATGAGTTCATGGTGGTTTTGCCAGCCTATTCAACTTCTAATTCATTTTCGAACGCTGAAAGGACGGGCACACTTAGGACATCGTTGAGGTAATGAGACTCTTCTTCTTTCCCAAGTATGGCCACACTCCCCACAAATCCAAGATTGTTCTGGCAATCCTGCAAGTACTTCTTCTCTCATGCTCCTCAAAACAACCGATTCGGACAATTTTGGAGCAGGAGCAATCTGGTGTACTAACTCCTGGTGTCTATTTCCATGATCTACTAACCCAGCAGCATGAAGTAATTCGTGAACAAGTGTGTGCAAATACAATTTTTCATCATCTTTCAATCGAGGATGAAGGGCAATTGTAATCGGTCCTGGGGAACCTCTCAATCGTCTCCTTCTAAACAATTCATGATGATCATATTCGAACCGAGTGTACCCCAATCTATTTTCAGAAGAATCGGCCCATTGTAATGATAATTCTTTAGCAAGGTAACGAAGGAATGGCGCCTCATCACGAGTTAATCTTGAGGTTAATTCTTCGAGTATTCCCTCAGGCAGATTGGGGGGCCCATTCGGACTTGCAGCCATGCCCCCTCCACTCATAGCCTGTCCTGCTCAGTTCTCCTTAAATGGCCGTCGCAGGTCGGAATCTCACTGGGCGTGTGGCGCAGCTTGGAAGCGCGCTTCCTTGGCATGGAAGAGGCCCCGAGTTCAAATCTCGGCACGTCCACCATAATTTCAATTATTTTTAACCAAAAACTATGTTTTTCGCCGTTGAAATTATTAATTTTCAAGCAGAGATTTAACAAACACTAGGTGTTATTTATAATGCTTAATTAGCAAAACTCGGTTTTGACGCTCAATAAAGGGATAGACTATATATGAACCATAGACTCCATTCCGAGGATGGACTCTAAAATGAGAGCCTTATTGATGTGTACGCTGATGATTGCGTCAGCTCTTGCCGGATGTCTCGGCGGAGATGATGATGATGATGGTGATGACGTTGTGGAAATATTGGGATGCACTTATGCAGACGCCAATAACTACAATTCTGAAGCCACAAAGGACGATGGATCTTGTGAATATGATCCGGGCTTCGAGCCTGTAGATGGTTGCACCAACCCTGCTGCAACAAACTACAACTCGGCTGCGACCCGTGATGATGGATCCTGCACCATGCCTGATACCGTAATGGGTTGTATGGACGAAGCTGCGAATAACTACAATTCCGCAGCTGAGGAAGACGACGGCTCATGCGACTATGGTATGGCTCAGGGAGACATTATGGCCGCATACGCCAGTGGAGAAATGGCATTCTCCGATGCATGGTACAACCTATCTGTATCACGAAAGTGCCGTGACTTGGGTACGAACAACCCGTGTGAAATGACAGACATGACGATTGGTGAGGCAGACACTCACGATCCTGCAGACGCTTATGATTCAGCGTCTGGAGATGTTATTTCCAACGTTTATGACACACTATACCGATACGAGGGAGATGGTGATGGTGGTTCGATAATCGTTCCACGATTGGCGACTGGACACAGTGTCAGTGCTGATGGATTAACCTACACTTTCGACCTACGTGATGATGTATACTTTAGCAACGGAGATCACATGACCTCTACTGATGCAGTATACTCATGGTGCCGTGTTATTGGAATGGGTGCACCATCCTCCGGAGTCAACTGGATTCTAACTCAGTCTTTCGACTGTAACGACGCAGATGGCAACCACGATGATTGGGGTGGCGAGAGATTGAATGTTATCGATGATTATTCATTCTCTGTAGAAATTTACGACCCATCTGCTGCATTCGTAGCAACAATCGCATACACTGTCGGATCTGTAATCAACTCAGCTCTATGTGAAGCTAACAGAGTAATTGTAGAAGATGACGTAAACACAACAGATGTTGACGAGTCTTCCGACGATTTCTGTCATGAATTCATGGATGAGGCACAGGTTGGCGCTGGAACAAACGCCTACATGGTCTCCCAATGGGCTCGTGGTACTCGCTTGGTAATGGAGCCAAACTGGATGTACTGGGAAGAGTCTGACTTCAACATCAACAGAGTTGTTGTCGACCTAGTTGAAGAGACCCAGACACGTGTACTTGCTCTACAAGACGGTGAAGTCGACCGAGCATACATCCCATCTGCTCAGAAGACTGAATTCTGTAACAACATGGAAGATCTTCCAAATGCAAATGGTAAGGATGGCTTCCGCTGCACTTACCGCCAGACATACAGTGTTGTGAACGTTCCATACAACTTCAAGCCAAAGGCAGACATGGCCGATGGAGAAGCAGATTACATCAAGAATCACGACTGTAACAACAATGGAACCAACGATTGTAACGTACTAAGCATCTCTGCTGTAAGACAAGCATTGAGCTACACCTTAGACTATGACACAATCCACACTGAAGCATACAAGGGTGAATTGATACCAATTTACGGTCCAATTCCAACTGGATTCCCTTACGATGATACTCAGTACGAAGTGTTCACCTACGACCTCGCATACGCAGAAACAATCCTCGATGATGCAGGATTCATCCGCCAATACGATTGTGCTTCACTTACTCTAACCGAAGCACCAACAGTTGTTGCAGAGGCAGACCGTGATGGTGATGAGTGCCGCCTACCTAACTTGTTGAGAATTCTAACAAACACAGGTAACGACCAAAGAATCGCAGTCGCTCAACTTTGGGGACCTGCCCTAGAGTCGATTGGAATAGCAAACGACAACGCAGATCAGCCTTGGGCAACTGTGATTGACAACTACATCTATGGAAAGTGGGACCTTTGGGTAATCGGCTGGGGACCTGACTACTTGGACCCAGATAACTACTGGTCACCATTCGCAGGAAGCGCTGACATCGGTGGAGACGCCTACCACGGTTACTTCGAGAATGATGCATTGGACGAAATTCTGCTAAATGCTAGGAAGGAACAAGACTCGGATGCTCGAGAGCAATTGTATGCAGATGCATACGACCTCTGGGTCACCTCACCAACAATGGCTCTACTAGGCCAGTATGCTGGTGTAGGAGTCGGTGCTGACCACATGTGCCCACCTGCATACGATGCAATTGGTGGAGACTATTTCTTCAACTGGGATAAGTTGGCGAAGGTCTCCGGATCATACGTCGGCGAATGCTGATAATTGAAACCAGAATTAATTTCTGATTTACGAAAACCCCCGCGTCGGGATTCCCTGGCGCGGGGGAAAAAATTCGAATGATTAACAGGCGTAAGCATTGAAAGAAAGGAAGCATATGTTCACAACAGTGATTTATTTCATAATATGATTGAGAGATATACGGTTGTGTAGTTCCATGAAGACTAGTGAATTCATCGTTAGAAGAATTATTCTTCTGATTCCTGTGATGATTGGAGTCACAGTTTTTACTTTCTCAATAGCTCAGATTATCCCTGCAGATCCCGCTGCTATTTTGTGCGGAGAAAGATGCGGCTTAGTTGACCCCGTGACTGGCAAAACAATGCTTGAACTTCAAAGGGAGCGATTAGGATTAGATGAGCCAGTTGTAGAGCAATTTAGGTTGTATTTGGTTAATTTAGCTGAAGGCGATTGGGGGGATTCTACAACCTATAACAGGCCTACTTCAGAGGTTGTTAGAGATGCTGCTCCTGTAACTTTGGAGATGGCTCTATTTGCATTATTGATGGCTTATCCAATTGGAATTACACTTGGTATTCTTAGTGCTGTTTGGCAAGACCAAGTCTTTGACCACATTTCTCGTTTTCTAGCAATCGCATTTGTCTCGCTTCCAATATTTTGGTTAGCGATGATGCTTCAATTAATCTTTGGAACCGGTCCGGATGTCGGAGGTATTTGCGACCCTATCTTTGGGACAGAAGGCGGATGCCTGCCAATTTATGGAAGACATGATACTGCTCTAACTTATCCTGATCGTACCTCAAGCCTTTGCGATACTGCAATTTCTGGAATAGCCTGTTATCCTTCTTGGTATCCTTCAGGTGGAACTGGCTTCCATCTAGTAGACAGCTGGTTTGTAACCGATGAAGCATTAGCAAATATTCATCCTGATTATTCTTCTAATTCAAAATTATTCAATGACACCTTAGTTCATTTGGTTTTGCCCTCATTCACACTTGGTATTGCAAGTGCTGGGTCTTTGTTACGCTACATGCGAGCAAGTTTATTGGAAGTTATGAATGAGGATTATGTCCGAACTGCTAGAGCCAAAGGCTTGTCAGAATCTCGAGTTATTCTCGTTCATGCTTGTAGAAATGCATTGGTGCCAATACTCACAATTTTGGGTTTTTCGATAGGTGGTGCAATAGGCGGCGCAGTCCTTACAGAATCCATTTTCGCATTCTATGGAATGGGTAATGTTGCAGTTGATGCTATCATCAATTTAGATTACTCTGTGTTGATGGGAGTGACACTAATCACTGCGATTATTTTCCTAATGTCGAACCTTATTGTAGATATTCTCTACGGCGTAGTTGATCCAAGGGTGAGATTAGAATGAGTTGGGAAGACGGCTCAGAGGATAGGGCTGAAAGCCGTCGCAGAATCCTTGAGCGAGCTGCCCAAGCTAAGTATGATTTACAGAGAGGCTGGAAAATTTACCGAAGATCATTACTAGCAGTCGCGGGATTATTGATGGTCATTTCCATTTCCGTTGTTTCCATTTTTGCAGATGATATCGCAGTTGAGCACCCCGGAAGGAATTTACAAGACACAAGAGATGTATGGCATATCGATTACGAGCCTAGAAAGGCGGCACCATTTTCAGAAGAATGTGACACTAGGAATCAGAAGGTCTCTCTGACTACCCTAAGGCGTTGGGATGCAAATGGGACTAATGCTTTGAGTCCAGTAAAAATTGCCGAAGACAATTCCTTCTATGAGGATATTCTAGTTGTTACTGAATTCAAAGAGGTTGTTGATAGAAATGGCAATTCGATTTCTCTTGATTTAGTGTATCTTGATCCAACAAACAATAGTTATTTTTGGATAGCGGATGAATTGATGGAAAATAACTCGGTCACCCAAATCAAACTTATTTACAAATTCGAAAATGAAGAAATGCACCATTGGTGGATGCCTGAGGGGTATGATGTGTGTATTTTTGGAACCAATGATGAAGGTCAAGATTTATTCAGTAAAATCCTCTATGGCTCTAGAGTTTCATTGACAATCGGATTTACAGTAGCTACTTTGACAGTAATTATTGGCACGATTATTGGTAGTATTAGTGGATATTTTGGAGGTAGAGTTGATGAAGTAATTATGAGGATTACAGATATCTTCTTTGCAGTTCCTGGATTAATTTTAGCCCTCGCTTTCGTAGCAGCGTTACAAGCAATAGATAACCTAGCAATCCCATTAGCTCTAGCCTTTTTACCCTTGATTCTAATGTTGATAGTCCCATTTAGATCTGCAATTATTTCTGTATTTATGCCCGGTTCGGAGGATACATTATCTCGAATTGAACCTGCAGCCTTACTTGCTGTTGGATTGGTGGCAGTTTTGTTACTTCCATTGGGTTTGTATGGTATCTGGGAAGGCTTATTTGAGACGAGTGATACCAGAACTTGGCGGTTATTTTTTACTTTCATTGTGATTTCAGTGTTTGCTGGATTACTAACTTTGGATAGTCGAATGACGAAGAATTTCAGCATAGAAGGGTTTTCTGAAAGGGCACTTAATACTCTAAATTGGAAAAATCCCTACCGTTATCTTACCCTGAGAACGGCGATAATCTTCTTTGCTGCAATTATTTTATTTTCATGGTCAGATGATGCGGATAACCAAATTGTAATCATTGATAATTTCGACCGATTATGGAAGATTCAAATCGCTTTGGTATTCACTGGCTGGCCAGGATACGCACGGCTGATTCGTGGACAAGTATTGTATGTCAAGGAAATGACATTTGTAGAGGCCGCAAAGAGTGTAGGCGCCCCCTCTGGCCGAATTATGTTTAGGCATATCTTACCAAATGCTTGGGCCCCACTTTTGGTTGCATTTACTTTGGACATCGGTGGCACCATTCTATCTGCTTCTGGCCTTTCATTCATAGGTCTAGGCGCTGAGCCGGGTGCTGCTGAATGGGGTAAATTAGTCTCTGATGGAAGGGCCCATTTCCCCCAAGATTACTGGTTAGTTTTATTCCCTGGTTTGGCAATAGCCTACACCACATTAGGATTCAATTTGCTTGGTGACGGATTACGGGACGTCGTCGATCCGAAAAATAGGAGGTGAGAATTTTGTCAAAATTGTTGGATATACAGGGTCTCAGGGTCCATTTCGATACGCTTGATGGCCCTGTAGAGGCCCTTCATTCGGTTTCACTTTCCGTAAACCAAGGCGAAATAATGGGAGTAGTTGGTGAATCTGGTTGTGGTAAGTCAGTGACTTCTCTTGTTACAATTGGGTTAGCAACTTGTGATATTGATGAAGGAAGTATCATTTTTGACGGTGAAGAGTTAATTCACAAAACTCCTGAGAAAACAGAAAAAACTCTCTCAATTCTCAAATATTTCAGTTCATTCTTTACTATTGGATTACTACTCTGTTTATTCTGGACCTTCTTTGCACCAATACAAGGATTACAAGCATCGGCAGTGATGTTAATTGCATTCACAATAAGTTTTGTTTCAAGGCGAATTATTGATGCACCAAGAAGTAGACATGAGAAATTTATGCGTTCAATTAGAGGGAATAAAATATCTATGATTTTCCAAGAACCAATGACTGCACTAAATCCTCTTTATACTGTCGAAAAGCAAGTTTCTGAAGTATTGAAGCAACATGGAAGATTAGACAATGCTGAAACCAATAAATTCCTCAAAATCGCAAAAGCGATAATTAGCCCAATAGAACTGCTGGTAAATTATTTGCGAAACGATTTGAAGGGTGCTTTACCAATCATAATCGCAACTCTAGTAATTTTAGGGATCCACCAAACAAATAATGCTGATGAAACAATTGGATTTCTCGCTTCCAAATTTTTCCTTTTTGGCTTTTCAGTTTTATTTGTATGGATAGTGGGGGCATCTCTATTTCCTTACAGAAATAATAAGGCAGGGGACACAGGTTCTATAGGGATATTCGAGAATTTCGTAAGGGAAAAGTATTCACTACTTTTTGTATCTTGGATTGTTATTATTGTTCTGTTGTGGATTCCATTTGGAGTATTGATGACAATAATACTGAGTGTTGCCATACTGGCAATACCTCCAATCCAACTTTCTAGTTATTTCAGTCTAGATTCCGCACACAGGCGTCAAGTTGTAAACATACTGAAAGAGGTTAGAATTCCAAATCCTGAGGCGGTTGTGAAGATGTATCCTCACGAATTATCCGGAGGAATGAGGCAGCGAGTAATGATTGCCATGATGATGGCCTGTGAGCCTAAATTATTGATCGCTGACGAACCCACAACAGCTCTTGATGTAACCATACAGGCTCAAATTCTGAATTTAATGAAAGATCTCAGAGATAGAGAAGGTACTGCAATCATGATGATAACTCATGATTTGGGTGTAATTGCAGAAACCTGTGATGCAGTCACTGTGATGTATGCAGGATCAGTAGTTGAGACTGGTTCCCTTGAACAGATTTTAGGCTCACCTCGAATGCCGTACACAATTGGCCTTTTACACAGTATACCAAGAATAAAAGAAGCAGGTGAAGAGAGAGTTGATTTACCAATTATTCCCGGTCAAGTGCCTGATCCCAATGAAAAGTTCGATGGTTGCAGATTCCATCCAAGATGTCCATTTGCTGATAAATTATGCAGGACTAAGCCCCCACAAATGCTGGAAGTTTCTACAGGCCACTTCGCTGCCTGTCATCATACCGATTTGACCGTTGATTTACAGAATGCCCAATCTGCATTCTCTTCAGAGGAGTTCCTTAAATCAGGAGGTGGGAATTGACAATGAGTGAAGAATCATCTCCATTAATCGAAATTAGAAATGCCCGAAAATGGTTCCCTATCAAGGCAGGTATGTTCTCTCCAGTGACTGCTCATGTGCGCGCTGTAGATGGAGTAGACTTAGACATCCAAAGAGGAGAAACTGTTGGGATAGTCGGTGAATCTGGTTGTGGTAAAACAACACTAGGACGACTAATTATGGGTTTGATACCGAGAACCGAAGGCACCATCCAATTCGAAGGTGT
The DNA here is from genome assembly GCA_002502365.1 of Euryarchaeota archaeon UBA106. GTDB lineage: Archaea > Thermoplasmatota > Poseidoniia > Poseidoniales > Thalassarchaeaceae > MGIIb-O1. The sequence continues at coordinate 2,765 of DAOJ01000034.1, read as the reverse complement.
TGACATTTACAGTATGAAGCGTAAGGAACTTCGTCGCCGATTACAAATTGTATTTCAAGACCCTGGCGGTTCAATGAATCCTAGGATGTCAGTACGTTCAATAATTGCTGAACCTCTAATCGTAAACGGACTAGCAGATGGTGCGGAATTAACCAAGAAAGTTGCTGATTTACTAACCATCGTCGGTTTGAAACCAAATCATATGACCCGTTTTCCTCATGAATTCTCTGGTGGTCAAAAGCAGAGGATTGCTTTAGCTAGGGCTCTGTCTTTAGATCCTGATTTCATTCTCCTAGATGAACCAACTTCTGCATTAGATGTTTCAGTACAAGCACAGGTTCTGAATCTACTTGACTCAATACAAAAGGAAAGAGGATTAACCTTCATTTTCATAACTCACTCTCTAAATGTTGTCAACCACATAAGTGATCGTGTTGCCGTTATGTATCTAGGGAAGATAGTAGAAATTGCAAAAACAGATGAATTGTTTGCTAACCCTGCTCACCCCTACACTCATGCTCTTTTGTCGGCTATACCTCAACCAACGGTAGAGGACAAGAAGAAGGAGAGGATAGTGCTATCTGGAGATGTTCCGAGCCCCGCAAATCCACCAACTGGTTGTAGTTTCCATACAAGGTGCCCTATTGCCGTCGAAGGCAAGTGTGATGTTGTCGAACCCGAATTGAATGTGGTTTTAGGAGGGCACAAAGTTGCCTGTCATTTCCCAGTAGAAGCAGGCGGAAGTCTGCCGATGGTGGATGATTGAGTCACCGAAGACCTTCTCAGTCCAAACGAGTTGGACAGATTGAGTGATTAGATGCCAGAGGACTCTCAATCGTCTCTGGAAGTTGAAATCGAACCTCCTGAATTCATTGATAAGAGAGAGGAGGCGGAAGCTGCATTCTGGAGATTAAAGAGGGCAGCAGATACATGGAGAGAAAACCGAGTAAAGCGAGTACTGGCTCAAGAAGGGGAGAGTATTTTCATCACCCTAGGGCGAGTTCTCTACCTCATCTGCTGCATAATCTTCGACGGACTAATTCTGATAGAATTACCAATTTACATGGGCCGTACATCAGCCGCTTGGACAATCTACATACTTCTTCTGATTTTTACAGTCAGGCTGCAGTATGAATATTACAAGAAATGGTTCGATGTTGATATTAGTCAGATTGAGTTTGAGAATCCTTGATTGGGAATAAATCGGAGTCAACTCTTTCGAAGCGCCGGAATGATGGTACGATCAGACCAGCCATAGTTGTAAGGACCATTATCGAGACTGCTATAGCAAAAGTGGTCAGAACGTTAGTCTCCTCTATCATCCAACCTCCTACTAGAGGGGATAGCGGGATGAAAATTAGGGAACCAATCGCATCCAAGGAGTTTACTCTGCCCCTTAGGTGTTGGTCCACACTATCAGACATAGTAGTCCTCCAGATTACTGCTAGGGTTCCTCCTAGAACCCCCTCGATTAGAACTAATAATAAAATCAGTATGAATGGTATTGGCATTGCCCATCCCAGCATACACCATGCAATGCCGCCTATCAGGACGTAGAAAATCAGGCCCCTAGATTTCTTGGGAATGGGTCTAATGCCAGCAAGCAATGAACCAATCATGGCACCACCTGCGCCCACGGCCCCAAATATTCCGAATTCCTTCGCTCCAAGGCCCTTATTCTCAATAATGAAAGGTATTCCAATTTCTATGGCAGAATCACCGACGTGCCATATCATGAACATGACAATTCCCGCTAATAGCCATGGCTGAGTTTTGACGAAAGCCCACGCCTCAGCCACTTCTTCCTTCAGACTCTCAGCATCTTTATCTCTCTGAATTGGAATCTCCGCTATGGTCCACAAAATAACCGCGCTAAAGAGGAAAGTCAACACATCAAGGAAAAGGCATATCTCTAATCCCCAATTTTCCACTGTAAAACCTCCAATTAATGGCCCCAGCATCCAAGCTGCGGTCATGGCCACGCCTCTGAGGGCATTAGCCTGAGGTAGAATTTCCTCCTCCACTAGGTCTGGGACTAAGGCGCCAATAGCAGGGATCGAAAATGCGCCGGCGCCTCCGGTAAGGAAGGTAATGACAAGTAAAGTATTGATCACATCAAACCCTGCCATCAATGCAAGCATTGCTAACAAGACTAGTACTGCTTGGGAAACATCTGAAATGAGCGCAACAGTCCTCCGCGGCATTCTGTCAACAACCATCCCTCCGTACAATAACAAAGGTAGGTGTCCAAGAAAATAGGCGGTGAAAACCATGCCGTAGGCTTTGGGGCCGCCCACCTCTGCTATGGTCCACCCCATTCCAATAATGAAGATGGAACTGCCAAGCATATTGACGCTGTTTCCTATCAATAAACGGCGAAAATCGGGTATGCTCCAGGCATCCTTTAGACCCATTGGGTTTGTTCGAGGAAATAACACTTTTCAAGGTGCTTGTAAGTAAGAGATTTTCTAATCAAGTTAAGACCTAACTTTTCGTTTGTCGAGATTTTGTGCAATATCAAGTATTATCTTTCATAATTGTATTATATTTCCAGCATATTGTATACAATTGTATAACTATGATAAATTATTATAATACATTGTACAAATAATATGCGAATTATTGGACACATGGTGAAATATATTAACCGGTTAATCCCGCGTGAGTGCTATGACCTCTAAGTCCAAACTTGAGTACATATGGCTAGACGGCTATGAGCCTACACAGAGCATGAGAAGCAAAACGATGATTAGATCAGATTTCGG
>DAOJ01000054.1 GCA_002502365.1 Euryarchaeota archaeon UBA106 | reverse complement strand
TGTTTCCGTACCTTTGCTATGGATTACGAACTTGATGAAATGAAGGTCATGCACACTACTGAATACCTAATCGAAAATGGATTCGAAATGGATTTAGCTACAAACGAAGATGTAACTGTCACATACCACGACCCCTGTCGTCTTGGACGCCAGATGAACATCTACGATGAACCTAGAGATTTAGTAAAGGCGGTTGACGGAGTTGATCTAGTAGAGATGGAACACACTGGCGAAGATGCTCTATGCTGTGGTGTATCTAGCATGATGTCTTGCAACGAAAATAGTCGTGCTCTACGATTACAACGATTCGATGAAGTGAAAGCCACAGGTGCTGAAATCATGCTAACAAGTTGTCCAAAATGTGTCAGCCACTTTGAATGCCTCAAGTTCGAGGGAGATCCAAGACATGATTTCGAAATTCTCGACGTAGTATCATTCCTCGCAAGACAAATCCAGGAACAGAAGCAATGAATTTCAATTGAAGATTCTGAAATTCTAACCGTAGCCTTGAGAAGTCAGAGCCGTTAGCAAGTATTGCAATGACTGGTGTCTCGGACCTAAACGCCCGTCGGGCTCGTGAACAGAAACGCATTCGGATGATGATGAATGCTATGCGGGCTGAAGAGCGAGCGAAACTCAAAGGCGGTGAAGACGCAGTAGCTTGGGTTAAGGAAGAGTTGTGTATAGGCTGTGACCAATGTACAATTGTTTGTGATGACGATGCCATTGAATTATATGACACTCCATTAGCAAGTCCCATAATGGACGTGGATGTCAACCGTAAAGCCAGAGTTCTGAGAGACCCATGTACCGGCTGTAAATTGTGTGTCCTTGCCTGCCCCACTGATGCAATAATTATGATAGATAGGTGATTTGATGGCCGAAGAAGACCCTGTAAGATTTGGTGCGGAATTTGGACCGAAAAGAACCGAAAATTCCACAGGTGTGTCCCTTTCCACCTTCAAAAATTTAGTTTGGATTTCCAATTTAGGAGGTCTTCTTCTCTGCGCAATAGGGCTTGAACTAATTGTGGTCCAACAACAAGCCTATTGGGGGTTAGGAGCCATAATCGCGGGAGTTATCGTTGCCTTATTCCCATCAAACTACGAAATAGTTGGCATGGAAGCAATTCAAGAAGGTCTTGAGAAAGATTCCGGGAAGCAAAAGAGAGAGGCCCTAGATGAGTCAGAAAATCAGCAACAATGGTGGAATGAGTCTGAGGAAAATCTCAAGGACTCAAATCAATAGGAATTAGTGTGGCTCAAGACTGGGTGGCTTCACCTTTGGGTGCGATAAATTTCAAAGCCAACAAACACGGTTTGGTAAGGATTGGCTGGGGTGAAATCCTTAGGAAGAATCCCGAAGAGCCTACCATTGTAACTACTAGAGAGTGGATTTCTAATTACTTTGAAGGCATTAACAGCAACTTACCGATTTTTGACGAACGAGAATTAACAAATTTCCAAAGAAATGTTCTCACCTATTTGCGAGACAAAACAAGAATCGGTGAGACGATTACCTATGCTGAACTCGCGACAGCTGCCGGTCATCCAAAGGCTAGTAGAGCAGTTGGGTCGGTAATGGCAATGAATCCATGGCCGATTCTCATACCTTGCCACAGGGTTGTCCGTAGAGATGGAATAATTGGAAACTACAGTGGTGAAGGAGGAACTGAAACAAAAACTCGTTTGTTGATTCACGAAGGTAATCGATTTAATGAAAAAGGGAGATTGGCTTATTGAGGCCAAGGACCTACATCATCGAGTACATCCAGCAAATCTCCCTTTCTCTGGTTTGGACCAGTTTCAGTTAAATGCATAGCATGGAATATTCTCATTCCAATTGCCATGTCAGGCTGATCTAGTAATTGTTTGGTTAGAGGCGCATATTCTTTGGCCCAATCTGATGCCCTGTCTGATAATGTGGTGATCAATTCTGAAACCAATGTTGGACTTGTCGCGGTTCCTGCTGGTAGTTTTGGCCTTCGAACGATTTCTTTCGGTAAAGTCGTAAGATCGGCTGCTGCTCTAAGAGCCATTTTCTCATCATTATCTGATAACCTCCAGGAAAGTGGTAATTTATTTGCAAGATTCGCATGACTCATGCCAAGGAATGGAACTCTTGCTTCAAGGGCTTGTGCCATAGAATGCCTATCTCCTAATCTTAATTGGAAATTTGACATTTGACCTCTAGTTTGCTCAAATTCTAGTGTTTCTGTCAAACTTGAAAAATTATTTTCTGGCATTATACTTCTCGATGACCAAGATTTCCCTAAACCACGATCAACTTCAGGAATCGAAAATTTCTCTACTAATTCCAATCTTGAATTTATCAAATTTGAATGTCCCTGTAAATTTCTATATCTAGAATACCCAGCATGTAATTCATCAGCGCCTTGACCACACAGGGCTACTGTGACATTATCTTTCATCTGCTCAAAAACAGATTGCCAAAACATCACTGAAATATCGAGGTCTTCTCCATTCCAAACAAATTCCGGCAATTTCTTCCACATTGTACTCTCGTCCATAATGTGGATATGATGCCCTAAGTCCTGATTTTCAGCCACCCTAATCGATGCCTGTAAATCGACGTTGTCTTCACTATCCGCTACTGTCCAACATTCTGGTGTAGGTTTACCCGCTAAATCGGCTGCATTATGTGCTAAAGCAGCAATTAAGCTGGAATCTAAACCTCCTGAAAGAACAATCCCTACAGGAACGTCTGCCATTAGCCGGTCCTGAATTGATTTATTCAAACCTGATAATAATTCGTTAGCGTTTTGAGAAGGATTCCATGAGGCAGCAGGAGCCACTTGAGGTCTGAGGTATTGTGCTACACCAGTCAATGTTGGTATTCCTTCTTCTAATGACCAGGTTTCGATAGTCCCAATCCCTACCGATGTAACTCCTAGGAATAGTGTAGTTTGATCTAGTGGGTATTCATAGGCTAATCTGACCGCTAGAGCTGAAATATCTGGTTTAGCAGAAAATTCCGGGTGACCCCTGAAGGCTTTTACTTCTGAGCCAAAGAGCAGAGTGCCATCTGATAATTGAGTTCGGACTAATGGTTTAATTCCGAATGGGTCACGGCAAAGAATCAATTCATTTGCAGACGGATCCCAGAGAGAAAAACCCCACATCCCATCTAATTTGGAAATCCATTCAATATGTCTCTCAGCTGGATTTTCTCCAATCGGGCGATTCCATGTATAGGCTCTGTGTAAGGCCAATATACTCTCTGAATCACCTGCTGTCCTAAATGGATAATTTTGTAATTCGGATTTGATTTCTTGATGGTTGTATATTTCACCGTTGACCATTAAAACACAACCATGATCGCTGTGTATAGGTTGAGGCGAACCGCCTAAGTCAATGATTGATAGTCTAGCGTGAGAAAAAGCTACGCAGGCATTTTCATTTTCAAGGTCCGAAAAAAAATCCCCCGAGCCATCCGGCCCTCTATGGCCAATTGCGCCAGCCATTGATATAGCATCCTCAAGGCTTCCATTACCAAGTAAGCCAGCGATACCACACATATTGAGACCACGGGGGTGATTACATCAAGAAAGTGATGTGATAGAATAGAAAAAAGTTAGCAATCAAATTTCATACAGGGAAGGCGATAAATATCGCAAATGACGCTACTGAGGCCAATGCCCAAACAAATAGGTAGAAATTTTGTGAAAGAGGAGACTCGACAATCCCTTCTGACTTCTCTGACTCGGCCATGTCTATCACCCCCTTGCAGAAGAAATCGGGTTGTAAATGTGACTCTTGAGAGAACTGAGGGATTGGATTTTGTGAATTAATTCAAAATATCCAATGTGCCAATAGTAATGGAATTAGAGGGAACAAAATCATCGTAGCATTATCATCAATCCAAGTCAGCCTTGGAACTTCACCAGCAACTGTTAATGGAGCAAGTAAAACAGCTGCTAACAATGGTGTAGAGAATAACATAACTGAGGCTAACCAAATAGAGTATGAGACGATGAGTCCTACTAAAATAGCATTTTTCATTCCTTTTTTCGCCCTCTTAACTTCACCCATAACTGGGTCTACAAAGGTCAATCCACAAATTAGAGGGATTGTGTATTTCCCTGCCTCTAATCCTCCTCCTTCTTGTGGGGCTAAAATCAGGGCTAAACAAACCGCAAAAGCACCCCAACCTAGTGCACTAATTTGGTTAGCCTCGTACTCTCTTTGGCCAACAATTACAATTTTCATTTTAACACGGATTGCTTCAATTACTACGAAGAAAATTAGTACAGCAATAACAAAATCACGAGGATTTAGATTTACAAGACCTGCGATTTCTTCCCCCCAAAGGTAGTATGCGAATGGAATAATACACATAGCAATATGTGTAAATCGGCGAAACCAGTGCCCACCAGCACCCCCTATAGAGTGCTTAGCGTGATCAATATCAACGGGTATTTCACTCATCAGTCAAACCTCCTTTCGAATCCTATCCACTGCTTCTTTCAGAGTAATGCTTCCTTTTTCAAGGGCTTGCAAAATATCATCTAGTTGTGGTGAAGTAAGTAGGGCAGAATCCCAAGCCGAAATCAAACGTTCACGAACTCTTAGCCTCTCTCTTTCGGAAGATGTCGTTGTGTTTTCGAGTTCATCGACTAAATCTTCAACACCCATTCCTGAATGGGCAGACACCAGTAGAACCTCGGGAGTGAATTCATCCTCTGCAACCGACAAGGCTGATTTCACAGCCTTTGCTGCTCTTTCTGCTTCAGGCAAATCTGATTTGTTTATTACAATCAAATCTGCAAGTTCCATAATGCCTGCCTTCTCTGCTTGAATTATATCTCCTCTGTCAGGCCCATCCACTAGTAGAATTTTATCTGCGAAAGCTACCACTCTAATCTCTGATTGACCCGCACCTACGGTCTCGATTAGGATATTATCCCAACCACATTCAGATAGGATGTCAACCATAGGTGTCAAGCAATCCATCAATCCACCAGGATGGTTTCTAGTGGCAAGTGAACGTATGAATACTAAATCTGAAGAGTCTGCATTTGTCATTCTCATCCTATCTCCAAGAAGAGCACCTCCGCTCCTAGGAGATGATGGATCAACGGCTAGGACTGCTACTGACTCTCCTCGCCCGACCCACACATCAATCATTTTTCCAATTAGAGATGATTTTCCTACACCGGGGGGTCCAGTTATTCCCAAAGATGAGCCAATCCCTCTTTCTATTGGGGAATTATGACCTTCTTCAACAAGTGTAAGTAGTCTAGAAAGTGAACGACGATTACCAGAGCGAGCTTCAACTAACAAGTCATCTAGTTCACTCACCAGTGCCACCCTGCCTCTTCTCCAACCCCCACTGGGTCTCCAGATTCGGAGCGTTCTTCGATTGTTGAAAGAAATTCTAGTATTTCTGAA
>DAOJ01000070.1:1264-2600 GCA_002502365.1 Euryarchaeota archaeon UBA106 | reverse complement strand
TCATGTTCTCCAGATACTTCCAGATTCTTATTCCATATAGGGATCAATGTTGCATTTGGGTCAGAGGGCGGTGCTGAGAGTAACCCTTCAGTATCCCCTAACAAGAATATGCAATGTGTAATTCCCGGAATTTCCCTACCTATTCTTACCATCAAGTCATCTCCGGATAAAATTCCGAATAATTTTGGTGGACTACAATCTACCACATCACCAAATGTGATTGGTACTACACCTTCGGAACTGTTTTCGATTGGAGATAAATCTCCGGAGAAATCTGCTCCAACTTCACTGGCCCAATCTGAGGGAGGGAAACTTTGGCATTCTATATTGTGATTAGACAAAGAATTGCAAACTTCGCTATTCAATTCTAACATGTCTTCTCGGATAGAAATTACAGCCTCTTTTTGTTGTTCGATGATATCTTCTTGGGCACCATTGGCTATTTTCCATTGTTTGGCTTTGAGATGACCAAAAGAACCCGCCCCGTGTACTAGTGTAACCTTGTGCCCGAGTCTAGATAATTCGCTCACGATTTGGGCAAGTTTCGATATAGCATCTCCATCTACAGTCTTCATTTGGGACTTGGTGGTGATTAATCCACCGCCAAATTTCATTAGAATATGAGCCATAGTTTACGTGCTGGCCAAGGGACTAGACATTTTGTGTTATCCGATAACTTGGATGAATTATTGATGTTTACATTAAGTCAGATTCATTGCTCACCGACCTTTCCGACAAATATGACTGCTGACGGCGAACTAGACAGATTCCAGCGTTGGTTACAAAGTAGACTCGCGGATTCTGAGAAGATAGAATCTGTTGAAGAAAGATTACGAACATCGAATAGAATTCAAAATGCGATACAAGAATGTATTAACTTCAGACAAGCGATTAATGTTCAGCAGGCTGTTGCTAACCCATTTGTGACACGTGATCAACCCGTACGTGCTGTTAACGAATCCGATGTTAAGCCTGTAAGTTCAATTACAGGAATATGCAATAATTGTGAAGCCGACCTTACAGGCGACTTAGGATTCTGCCCTCTTTGTGGTGAATATCAGTAAATTCACTCTTCTTCTTGCCATCGTGCACGAGCCAAGACATATTCCGGATCATCGTTATCCACAACTGTCAGGTATTGAGGCGGTACATTTTCAGTCAAGTAGACTGTCACTCCTGCGTGCCAAATAGTCTCACCCGCTGCATACATTTGCGCCGTATCTACCTCTAATATTGTTGGTAATTTGAAATGGACGTGACCGGCCTCTGCAGCGTTCCTAATGGTTGCTGATAGGTGAACATGTGCCCTTCCGCTAGGTGAAATACCAACTTCAAG
>DAOJ01000070.1:0-927 GCA_002502365.1 Euryarchaeota archaeon UBA106 | reverse complement strand
AAGTTTTCTGCTTGTTCTGGGTCACATGGGAAATACAGTGCATCTGGTATGTTATCGGTGGGTAGATCTAGCTCGATTTCAACCGTGTGCCCATAGGTTGCACGGATAGTGTTTCCACGTACTTCGTATCTACCTTTAGGATCGGTTTCCGCTATTGCTGTGAAATGGTGTGGTCTCAACCAATGGAATCTTTTGCCCCCTTTCTTGAATTGACGAATAATGTCCTTAACATCTATCCAACCGTTAATATCCATTTCTAGATCAAATTTTTCTGGCGCGTGCCTAAGAACCAATGCTAGTTTCCTAGCAAGGCTATTTCTTTCGCCAGTTCTCATGATAAATCTGCCTTCTGCATTACAAGCAGGGCAGAGGTGGTCATCTGCATAGAATCCGTGATTGGAGCATTCTCGTATCATTGATTCGCGCGACTTACGCTTCTTTCATGAACCCGCCGGTCAACTAACCACATTGTCAGGTCACTATCTCAATGGTTATTGGGCTAATAGCGGACCGAGTATCGTGGATGCAGTCATAGTTGATTGGATGCGCTCTCCCTTCCATAGGGCGCACAAAGGTGCCCTAAAGGAAGTTAGACCGGATGAAATGGCGGGTCAAGTGGCTAGAGCCCTATTGTCTCGAAATAACATCCAAGCAGACCAAATTGACGATCTCCTGCTAGGATGCGCTTATCCAGAAGGTGAACAAGGTTACAATGTAGGGAGGCTAGTATCTTTTCTAAGCGGATTACCCGATACTGTACCAGGTGCTACATTCAACAGATTGTGTGGCTCTTCAATGGAGGCTATCCATGTTGCCTCAGGAAAGATTTCTACAGATTCTGGTAATTGTTTCCTCGTTGGGGGCATGGAGTCGATGTCTAGGGTAAAGAGGAGGGGTTTCAATTGGTCCCCTCACCCAGGATTAGAA
>DAOJ01000022.1 GCA_002502365.1 Euryarchaeota archaeon UBA106 | reverse complement strand
ATCGCCGCAAAAGTAGGTGAAGATGTGTCAGAGACAGTAGAATTGGATAAAGAATCAGACCCTCAAGCAGTTAGAGGATATGCCTTCTATGATTGGGGTAAGTCGGCTTTTGAGACCTCAGTAACCACCGCAATCCTTCCATTTTGGTTCGGGGTTTTGTTCTTAGAAGCAAATGGATTGACCACAACTGTATTGTCTAAATCAATGACTGGCGATGCCATTTGGTCATTCTCAGTGGCTGGAGCAGCGTTATTTGTTGCAATAATTAGTCCTTCTTTGGGGGTAATTGCTGACCGTCGCGCAATCAAAATGTGGTGGCTTAAAACTCTAACATACGTCGGCGCGGGTTCAACATTTCTTCTCTTTGCAGCCCCATTTCTACCGATGAGTAGTCAATGGATTTGGCTAATGGTAATGTTTGTTTTAGCAAATGTAGGTTTAAATGGAGCAGGGGTGTTCTACAATGCACTTCTTCCACATATCGGCACAGATGATGAAATGGATAGAGTTTCAAATTTAGCCTTCGCTTATGGCTATCTTGGGGGTGGGATATTACTAGTAATCCATATTGGATTGTTAATTGCGACAGATTACGCTGAATGGGCGACCCAAGCCGCAATGGCAACTTCTGGAATCTGGTGGTATGGTTTCGCATTATTTACCTTCAAATGGGTACCTGAACCTCCAATTGAGAATGAAATGGAACCCATGGGTTTGCTTGATTCAGCAAAACTAGCGTTTTCCGAAATAAGGAAGACTGTTGGAGAGGTTAGTAAATTTAGAACACTTTTCATTTACATGTTAGCTTATTTCTTCTTCATAGATGGTATCAATACTGTTACTGCATTAGGTGGAATTTTTGGTACTACCGTTTTGGGTATAACTGGATTCGATTTGATGGTAACTATATTGGCAATCCAATTTGTGGCAGCCCCCTCAGCAATTGGATTTACAAAATTAGCAGAAAAGATGGGTACTAAACAGGCTCTAAATATTTCATTAGTTGGTTGGGTCGTACTATGTTTCGCTGCTCTTTGTTTCGCACCATTGGCTTTAGATACACATGAAGAACATCAGATACATTTCGAATGGGATGAAGAGAATGAGTTCTATACAGTTCAGACAGCAAATAGTGACGTGCCAGAAATCGCTCAAAAGTTAGTATACAAAGAAAGTGAATTTGATGAGCAACAATGGGCTGATGATTTCTCTGAGATTCTTCCAGTTAAAATGGATGAAAGATCAAACACCCTAAGATGGATTCATTTTGAAGTTGACGAAACAACCGGGGAGGATACTGAAACTCGCTTTACAAAGAATATCACACCCCATAACAATGGGCAAGAAATACAAGACATTCTCGCATTCCTCAACTCACTGGATGGCTCAAGGTTTAGCGCCAGTGTTTCGGGTGGTATTCTAGACCAGAACTCGAATATAGGGGTTGATCACCCTACAAATCTCGGTGATGGAAAGTTAGATTTCATTCCCGAGACAGCTAGAAAATATGTTTGGGGTCCTCTTGACCTAGCAGTTGGATGGCAATTCCTAATTCTTGGTTGCGCAATGGGCACTCTTCTCGGTGGGTCCCAAGGTCTAGCAAGAAGCATGTTCGGGCAAATAGTACCTGAAACCAGGAGTGCTGAATTCTTTGGCTTCTTTGGCTTCTTTGGTAAAGTAGCAGCTTTAATTGGACCATTACTCTATGGATTTATGACAGTAACCTTCGATAGTAGAGTTGGAATTTTGAGTATATCAATTTTGATTTTAATTGGTGCAGTCATGATGAGATGGGTAGACGTAGATCAAGGTCGAAAGGACGCCATGGAAGAAGATGCACGAAATCGTGGAATCGACCTTTGAGCTAATCATTACTTGTGATTCGCTCTAGCAATAGAGCAATCTCTAGAATAACCAGCATCGGACCTCCGATAAGGAACATAGAGAGAGGGTCAGGGGGGGAAACGAAGGCTCCAAAGACAGCCGCTCCGAACCACAGAAATGAACGGTTATCAGTGACTGTCTTCCTGTCAACAACATCCGCTTTGATTAGCATAATTAGCACCAAAGGAATTTGGAAACTGAGTATGGAACCCATGTATAGGCCAATGATGAATCCTATCCAAGAACGAAGCTGCCAAGTAGAGTCCAATCCAGCCGCGTTAGCATCTTTTGCCAAATATTCTAACAAGAACGGGATAAGTACCTCGTGGGCGTAAATGAATCCAAGCAATCCAAGAAATAAGATGCTAAATACAGCCATGATTAGTCTAGAATATCCTCCTGCGCTCGATTCAACAGCAACCCTTTTTCCTTCAGAGATTATTTTACGACCATGCAAAGCTAGGTCGCAGATTAGAGTGATTACTGATGCTGCCAATGCAATTTGGCTTGCGATTCTTAGTTTCAGAAGAATGATTTCCATTGGCTGTAGGACAATTATCTCAACACCCTCAGGCCGATAGCCGTCAGCATCAATTAGCATTTCAATCATCCATTCTGCCAATGGATATCCAATCAGGAATGAAAGGAAAAAGACTGTGATTAAGACCCTAGATCGTGCCCTAATGTGGGTGAATAATGCTCGCACTTCAGCGCGAGGGAGGAGGTCTCCGGATTTTTCCACAAGGCCCCGAAGCAAATCATGTAGGTGAATTATTCGCAAGGGCCTTACTGGAATTTATTGCAAAATTTTACTTTCTGACAATGATTGTAAGTAGGTCATCATCCATCAACAAATGGTCTAATCCAACTCTTTGCCAGTCAAATTTTGCGCTTGGCCCCTTAACTCTAGCATAACGGAATTTTCTTTCAAAATCCCGGTGTAATTTCACACACACATCCCTTACAGTCGAGGTATTTTTTACAATTAGAGGTTCGATAAGATCAGCTTCTTGCCCTTGAGGCTTGAGATAAATTGACATGAAGTTTAGATTGTCGAAAATGAAATCCTTCATCTCCTCAATTCCTTGGCCTGTTTTCGCTGAAACCGGCAAAACAGGCCAACCTTCAGGGAGCATTGATTTTGCTTTCTCTAAATCTTTCTCCGTAGCCAAGTCGACTTTATTGAGAACCACTACCGCTTCAGAATAGATTCTATTTCCAGCCAGAGTGTCAACAATATGGTCATCAGTTACATCCGTTCGTAATGTCACATTCGCAGAGACCATTCCAAAACTGCGAATAATTGATTGAATTTCTTCATCAGTAAGGTTAGTTTGCTCGAGTGTGGATCTAACCACAATACCTCCTCTGTCAGTTCTATCGATGAAGACTTGTGGTTTAGGCTGATTTAATCTCATTCCAGATTTCCATAATTCCATATCTAGAATACTGAAATGAGAATCCTGGAAGGGGTCTACGACATAGAGAACCATATCACAACTACGTATCACATTGAGAATTTCTCGGCCCCTTCCTTTTCCTTCCGCTGCTCCCTTGATTAATCCCGGAAGGTCAAGAATTTGAATCGTGGCTCCTCTGTGATGCAATACTCCAGGGATACAAGTTAAAGTTGTAAATGCAAAATTCCCTGCCTCTGATTCAACATCGGTTAACTGAGATATCAAACTAGATTTTCCAACACTCGGAAACCCTACCAATGCTACCGAAGCATCACCTGACTTCTTGATTTCGAATCCAGGGCCACCACCACTTGATTTGGCATGAGCTTGAGCCTTCTCTTTCTTGTCCCTAAGGGCTGCTATCTTTGCCTTCAGCTTTCCAATATGGCCCTGAGTGGCTTTGTTGTATTTTGTTTTGGAAATTTCTTCCTCAAGGGACTTGATTTGTTCATCGATGGTTGCCATGACGAACACACCTTCCCTCGTTGGGGCTATTCCAATGCGCTAGGGTCGAGTTCTTCAATTGAATGCTGAATGGCTAACTTATCTGTTATTCTAGAATACTCGGTCAAATCAGACCATAGGCAAACCAGCCAAACATCGGCACGGTCAACAAGGACAATCTTACCATTGTTTGACCAAATGATAAATACAATTCCTCAGTATCATCCTTGTCAATAGAATTCTGTTCATTTATTGCATAAATAATCCCCATTAACATAACCGGAACTATTGCAATAACTGGTCCAAGCAATAGATGAATTACATTAAACTCCGAATAAGTGAATAAAGTATAAAACGCAGTTAATGCCATGATTTCCCCTATTGCTAGAAAAATCAAAGCCATGCCCATCTTTTCTTGAGTGAAATTTTCATTTCCAAACAATTTCCTTGCAAGTCTGAAAAATAATGGGACAGCGAGCACGCAGCCTCCTATGCTAGCAACAATCGTCCCAAGGTATGGTTCCTGTTCCTCTGTGTACAGAAAATAAGGAAGAACAGAGATAATGCCTGGAGATAATGATAAGTTAGATACAATTGCAAGTTTTGCAAAATTAGTTTTGCCGTCAATTTTGATAAAAGGTAATTTTTGTATCTGAACGAAAGTCAAAAGAAACGCTGTTATTGTAGAGAATACTGCGATTGCAACACCTACTTCAAAACTTAACGGATCCATACTTTTGCGATATGAAAACATGCTTTAAGTTGATTCCAAGAATATAATTTACTGAGTCGATACTCATGATATATTGATGACTGGTTACTCTCAGGGCTGGTTGAGGGGAGACAATGGTTGATGTGATTCTTCGATTG
>DAOJ01000075.1:3916-4057 GCA_002502365.1 Euryarchaeota archaeon UBA106 | reverse complement strand
TACGACAGAATCTATGTTAAGAGCTGCCAATGGAAGGATGGGGTGGTCTATTGGTAGAACTAATCGAGTCGCTACAGCATTGTATCAATCTGGACACATAACTTACATTCGAACCGATTCTACACGTACAAGTAAAGCGGC
>DAOJ01000075.1:0-3587 GCA_002502365.1 Euryarchaeota archaeon UBA106 | reverse complement strand
AGAGATAGAATTAGATCCTTGATTGAAAAGGAATACGGCTCTAACCACCTAGGTTCTGGGGCGCTAGGACCGGATGCGAAAAAGGGCGCAAGCAATGTACAGGATGCTCACGAAGCCATTAGGCCGACACAACCTGAAGTCAAGACATTAACAGATGTTGATGCGGATCAACAATCGTTATACAGGTTGATTTGGGGTAGATTTGCTGCGAGTCAAATGTCCGATTCCGTGCGAGAAAGAAGGGATTTAGTTGCAAAGGCCTCAGACCTTGAATTGCAATTGTATGGGACCAGTTCATGGCGAATTCATGCGGGATGGGAAGCTGTATACTCCGCAGATAAAGATGTTAAAACAGAACCACCAGGGGTTGGTTTCGAATTAGGCACTACTTGGGGATTTACTTCGAATGAGGAAAACCCGTTATTGACGTCTGACGAAACCAAACCACCTAGGAGATTTACAGAAAGTTCGATAATTCAAGAAATGAAGAAAGCAGACATAGGTAGGCCGTCAACATATCTGACTACAGTTGGTAAACTAGTAGATAGAGGCTATGTCGACAAGGAAGGTTCATCCCTCATTCCAACAGATCAGGGTAGATTGTTATGGATTGAGGTGGTGCCATTTTATGGGTCGGATGAGAACTCGTCTGGAACAATATCCGAGGGTTTATTCACCCCGCGATTCACAGCATTAATGGAATCTAGTTTAGATGAGGTAGAAGATGGAGACACCAGCGGTGCCATAGTTTGGCATAAATTTGTTACAGACTTTAGAAACATGCATAATATCGCATTAGAGTTAAGAAAACAAAAACCCACAGTTAAGCAACTTAATTTCATCATAAATAGAACCTCGAGAATGTCAGATGACTCAAAATCAGAATTGTTCCAAGGCAAAAATACCGATGAACTCACTGGAGAGGATGCAAGAAGGATAATTGAAGAACTCAACAACTCCAGTGATGGAGACATTCCACCTAGTGAAAAACAAATGGCATTAATCATTAGATTGGCCGACAAAAATTCTGTTGATTTGGAACCAATACTAACGGAACTTGGTCACAATGATTTGGACGAATTAACAGGTGGTAGAGACGGAACTGCAAGTTCGTTGATCAATAAATTGATTGGAATAGACAAAGATTCTCCAGCTACAGAAAAGCAAGTTGCAACAATCAAATCAATGTCTGAAAATTTAGAAATTAGTATTGAGGATGCAATGGCTATTGGCGAAGTAACCACTATCGATGAGATTACCAAAAATGAAGCCAGTGGCTTAATTGGTACAATGAAAAAGATGATTCAATCACGAAAGCGTCAACAAAAGAAATGATATCTTTTGTTCTATGCGCCAATACTACCTGGGACCCTAGACTGGGGGGGTAGCACTTGATTAGAGATATTTACGATGTTATTGTAATTGGTGCCGGCCCCGTAGGCGGTTATCTCGCTTGGAAGTTAACAGAGAAAGGGTTGAGCGTTCTCCTTGTCGAAGAACACGCTGAGATTGGGAGGCCATTCCAATGTGCTGGTATGGTAAATCCATCAGCGATGGATAGGATTGGGGCATATGATACGGTACTCACGAGAATTTGGGGCGCTAGGATGTACAGCCCATCGGGTACAGAAATTGTAATCGGAGACAAAAATACAACCAGAACTTGGTCGGTGTGCCGGAAATTGTTTGATGAAAGGGTCGTCCAACTCAGTCTTGATTCGGGTGCCGATCTATTGTTGTCATCAAAGCCAGTTAGCGCTAATGTCAAGAACTCTGGAGTGGAGATTTCATTAGATATAAATGGTGAAATTAAACAATTCCAATGCCGTATGCTTTGTGGGGCAGACGGTGCTCATTCCTGGGTGCGTAGGACTTTCAAAATGGGCCGACCCAAAGAATTGTTGATTGGATTCCAGATTGAAGTGACCGGTTATCCAGGGGAAGAAGGAAGGCTCGACCTCTTTACAGGCGATGAATTCGCTCCCGGATTTTTCGCTTGGGCAATTCCTTCGGGTAATACAACAAGGATTGGAAACTGGTCTTTACCGAACAAATTAGGTGAGGAATCCTGTGAGGATTTATTGCAGGTATTAATGAAATCCTCAAAATGGAAAGAGAGATTCTCCAATTGTAAAGAGGTTGGTAGGTATTGTGGACCTGTTCCTTCCGGCATGATCCACAAACCTGTGATTGACCGTGTAGCGGTATTCGGAGATGCGGCAGGTCTTTGCAAACCTACCACAGGGGGTGGAATAGGAAAAGGATTCGAACAAGTTGATTTAATGCTCCCGAAATTAGTAGAAGCCATCTCGACCAATGATTTCACTCCATCTACTGTGAAGAATTTGAATGATACAATATCTAGACTTAGGCGTAATCAAAACAAGTCTAGAGCGTTGAGAAACGTATTTTTAACAGAATCAACGGATGAAGAACTGGATGAGTTATTTTCAGTTTGGTCGCAACCAGAGGTTATTGATTTAATCAATCAACTAGGAGATATAGATAATCCAATCCCACTGGGCATGAAGATGTTGAAAGATGTCCCGGAATTCCGTCGTCTAGCTTCAAAAGCGGCCGCTGCATTAATCTGGGGGTGAAAAATTGGAATCCGTCCAAAGAATAAGATACCCACCATTTGATCATACAAATATAGACCCTGAATCAATACCAATCACAGAAGTAATTCTTGAATCAAATTCCCAACCCCCAACTCCCTTCAAAATTGGTACTGAATCTGGTTGGTTGGTAGAATGGAGGGGATTAACAGAAAAAGACCTCAATCTACCAAGAATTCAATCAGTCACAACTACTGCGACATTACCATTCCTCATGAGAACAAGAAATGGCTGGTACATTGAACCTGATCCATTACATGCGGTTGCTAGGAAATTTATCGCACCAACTGTAATTTTGTTAATTTTCTCTCTGTTCCTGCACGCTATAGCCCCGGCTTTGGGAGATGTGCCACTACTATCATGGCTAACTCAAGGATCTTATCAAATAGGACCACTAGATTACCCAAAATTATTATTCATTACATTTCCAATATTCGTATTACCAATACTCATCAGAATTTACGCAAATTATAGAGATATTCATAGACAAAATATCTACATTAATTCTCCATTAGGTGACCCCGAATTAGAATTATCCATTGGCGATGGCTGGGTTGAAATCGCACAAATGAATTTACCTGAAGAGGTCCAATTTTCTGCAGCTAGAATACAAGCCGGAGTCGCAGTTCCTGAAAGAAAAACCATGCTTAAGTCATCCAATCGACCAGAGGGGAATCAACCCCCTCCAGGTATGTCAACCGCTTTACCAGAAAAGAGATTGACAGGTGGAGAAGAACATGGGACTGGGGTAGGAGAATCAACACCTCTAGCGGTTGATTATTCTCGAATCCTATTATTGGAACCGATGAGGGTAAGATCGAGAGGGGCTTTGGAAACAAGCAATGAATTGCCTATCAGATTGGATGGGCCTGAAGAAAGATGGCCGGGTACAATTTATTCCTCGGTTATTGCATTACATTGGGAGATTCATTTGCACGTACTTTGGCAAGGCATGAGGTTAAGGTGGGT
>DAOJ01000081.1:57447-57572 GCA_002502365.1 Euryarchaeota archaeon UBA106 | reverse complement strand
ACTGGTTATCCCTTTACAATAAATTCCATCATTCTTGAGAAAGAACTGCGATGACTAAGGCAATATCTACCATACCAAAGTTGTGGCTATCCTCACTGGCAGTTGGGTCTGGATTATCCCCCACC
>DAOJ01000081.1:561-57045 GCA_002502365.1 Euryarchaeota archaeon UBA106 | reverse complement strand
TGGATGATCTAACAATACTATTTGCCCTACTGCCACTAAGTTTGAGTCGATTCTCTCAAACTTAGCAGTGCTACCCTGCTTGAGTGTAGGCCACATTGAGTCGCCGTTTACGACGACATTTAGGAAGCGCGAATCCATGGGTCTTCACGGCCCTTGGTTCCCCAGAACATGTGGTGGATTGCTTCAACTGCATCCATTAGTTCCTGAGCATGTTGCTCCGAGACTTCTACCTTACATGCTGAGCAGAGTTTTGCTGCCTGCCAGAAAGTGTCGTGTAGGTCAGGGATTGATTCTAGATGTTGAGGCTTGAAGTAGTCAGTCCAAAGTACCAATAATTCGTCCTTGCACTTTTGGGCTTCTTCTTCCTTGATTGTAGCGTAGCGACTCATTGTGTTGATGTAGCTTGCAGTTCCACAGTCTGAGCCATGGTTTTCTGCAAGTGTCACCATCTTTTTGGTCATCGATTGAACTGCCTCAGCGGCTATTCTTGCACTTGCAGGATCGTAGACTCCACAAGGACCGTCGCAGTGGGCGCTGGCTTCGATAGTTTGGATAAATTCGTTGTCGTTGTCTGTCATTTGACTCACCTTCGAACAACCGCATTAGGTGCCGCATTATCAATGCGACTAATCTAATGCTTCATCGAAATTATGCAAGGTCACTGTTCGTAAGGTTCCCAAGTACCTGTCAAGACGTTGTGCTTGAGTAGACTTCCATCTGGGTTCTGTACCCAAACATCCCCATTGTCATCCCTCCAAACTTTCTGCCCGTGTTCATTGACTTGAGCATCAGGGGGTGCTTCTATTTTCGGAACCGGAGGCGGTGTAGCTGCTAGAAGACTCTCAAGGTCTAACTCATCGAAGACTTCAGTTGGTTGTGAGGTGTCTTGAGATTCCGTAAGTGCCTCTTCCTGCACCTCAGCTTCATGAGTCAAATCCATTCCAACTTGTTCAGTAATCGGTTCATCCATTGATTCTGTAACTGTCTGTTCTGCTACTTGTAAGTCGAACATTGTAGGGGAGGAGGGCTCTTCTGTTTGAGGTGTAGGCTCACTTTCGACTTGGGCTTGGGTATTTTCAGAAAACATACGGTCCTCTGCCGATACTCTAACTTCCACTCCACCTATCTGTCGAACCTCATGAGTGCTATCATCTGCCTCAGATTTCTCCTGTCGACTACCAATACCCATTCGTACGCT
Organism: Euryarchaeota archaeon UBA106; assembly: GCA_002502365.1. Taxonomy (GTDB): domain Archaea; phylum Thermoplasmatota; class Poseidoniia; order Poseidoniales; family Thalassarchaeaceae; genus MGIIb-O1. Next base: position 55,847 of record DAOJ01000081.1, on the reverse strand, counting down.
AAATCCGATTACTCCAAGAATAATTAAACCGATAAACAGGTGAACTGCTGCTTGACCATAATTTTGGTAAAACTTCAACGTAGGGAAATCATCTGAATTGTCACCGGTTCCATCTCCGTCAGTGTCCTTCTGCTCGTCGGGGTTGAATGGGAAGGCATCGGGGCCTGCCGTACAAACTCCGGTAACATTATTTGGGCCATCACATGTACCATCCCCATCGAAATCAGGAATAAGTGGGTCCAATCCAATCTTACTTTCTTGAAGGTCGGGAATTCCATCGCCATCATCATCTGTATCAGCATTATCTCCGATTCCATCGCTATCAGTGTCCAACCATTCTGTTGGGTCTAGGGGGAGATGATCTTCTGCATCGGAAAAACCGTCATTATCGTCATCGCTATCTTCTGCACTATCCTCGCAGCCATCTTGATCCCAATCGTTAGATCTTGTACTAATCCAATTCATTAGTCCATAATCGCATAAATCAGTGTAGTCAAGTACCCCATCATTATCATCATCATCATCCAAAAAATTCGGTAAATTGTCTCCGTCATAATCCTCTCGGCAATCTTCAACATTATCCGCGCCCTCGACCAATGTGATTGTTCCTTGTGGACAAGGTAGTGGTTCTGTAGCACCTTCGGTGTCTATGTAGAAATTAATTGGCGCGGGTATTTGCGATTTCGCTGCGGTGGAATTTACGAAAAATCCTAGGCTAGCAAATTTACATTCGGTCTGTTTCTTGAGATTTTGGTAACTACCTACTTCACATTCAATTTGATTTACAGATCCAGATTCAGGAACATAATAACCCAATTCTGAATCTAAACAAGCGAACTGATTATTGGAACCTGAATCAGAATTGAATGTTCCTGCCTCACAAGCTGTTTGAGTAGAGGAGGCTTGTGTGTCTACGTAATGTCCAGGTTCCGCAATTAAACAAATTGAGCTTCCTTCATTTGGTTGGTAAGTGCCAATATTACATGCCTCTTGTGAGTCAGCACCATTTTCTGCAACAAAGTATCCTCGATCTGCATCTATGCAATCGTTTGAGGAAGTTGAACCACTTGATGGAAGGTAAGTTCCCGCTAAACAAGCAGTTTGTGATGAGGCAAAATGAGAGTCAACATAGTAACCTGGTTCAGCAAGAACGCAATCAGTGCCTCCTCGATTTGCTTGATAAGAGCCCATTAAGCAGCCAATCTGGCCTGTTGCTCCTTCGGCTGGAACATGATATCCAAAATCAGCAGTTATACAGTTAGATTGTCCGGGTGCAGGTTGATAGGTTCCTGCAGTACACAAAATTTGTTCCGAGGATCCTGGGTTAGGTACATAGTTTCCAGGGTCTGCTGTAAGACAGTCTGCAGAGTTGTTCGAACCACTATTTTGGTTGAAGGTTCCAGCATTGCAGGCAGTTTGGAGCGAAGCCGCTGTAGTGTCTACGTAAAATCCAGGTGAAGAAAAATCACAACTGGTTGCACCATAACTACCTTGCCATGTACCAATAGAACATGGTATTTGGGCGTCTGCCCCTGAGCTTGGGACGAAATAACCAGGCTCGGCTGAGTCGCACGTAATTTGTCCTAAATTTGCAGAAAAATTACCTGGATTGCATTCTATTTGTCCAATAGACCCGGGTAAAGGAACAAAATGACCGAAATCTGCGAGCATACAATCGCTGGCTTGAGTAGCAAGAGCAAATGGATTATATGAACCAGCTAAGCATGCTGTTTGAGAAATTGAGGCTTGGTTTTCAACGTAAAAACCAGGTTCAGCCCCATTACAACCTGATTGACCGGTTAGAGGCTGATAGTAACCTGGAAGACATGGTTGTTGATTTGCTGAACCGGGTATATTTGTATAATACCCAGAAGATGTTTGAAGACAACTAGTCTGACCACTTAATGGTTGATATTCTCCTTGTGAACATGCAGTCTGAGAAATTGAAGCATTCGTGGCAACAAAGTGTCCCGGGGCAGCATCCGTGCACGACCACTGTCCACCATAGGGCTGGAAGGTTCCCAGATAGCATTGGGTTTGATTCGTTGCACCTTGAATTGGAACATAATGTCCAGCATCTGCTTCCAAACAAATCCTTTGACCTGAATCAGGCTGATAAGTCCCTACGCTACAAATTGTTTGATTCGCCTGGCCAGTTGTAGGAACATAATACCCAGGGTTTGCCGCAAAACATGTTGTTTGGGCAGATGATGGTTGATAAGTTCCTATTGAACAGGAGGTTTGTCCGGATGAACCTGTTGAATTAACATAATGCCCTACACCAGCGGCAATTTGATTTGTAGAACCCGCTTGAGGCACGTAAAAACCTAAAGAGGCAATCGTACAACCGGTTTGTCCAGAATTAGTTTGGAAATAACCAGCAGCACATTGATTCTGAGAAGTTGCTCCAGAGCCGTATACATAATGCCCTGGTGAGGCTTGGTTACAGGAGGATGAAGCTTCCTGATCTTGCCAGGAACCTGGAGCACAGGGTGTGGAATAAAGTGCCTGCTCGGCGTTAACGTGAATAGATGTAGAACCTATTGATGTTGAGTTTTCATCTGTAGATTTCACTTCAATAACTAAATTGTAATCGTCTGAGCCGTTGAATCCAGAGGAATATGTTATCCGAATAAAGTATATTCCTGTCGAATTGTTTGAAGAAATTGTCGAGACCTCATCATGAGTGTTACTTGTATTGGAAAAGTCAATCACATGGAATGATGTATTCAATAATTCGATATCAAAGTTTTTTCCAGCTGGAGAAGTTAGATTTGCTATGAACCAATTATTCCTTGATAAATTTAGGAAAAATACGTCGGTACTGTCCGAATTACCTTCGAAATTACCCGTGTAATTAGCACTCATCAAAGACAATGGTACTGCTGTATCGCTCGTATCGCCAGCATCACCCATATTTGGACTAACATAGGAACCTGGGGCAGAGGCAATACAGGATGATTGACCTAGTTCCATATTGTAATGTCCACTTTCGCAGGGAGTTTGTGATACTGAGGCAAATAAATCAACATAATAGCCCGCAGAGGAATCAAAACAGTTCGATTGAGCAATAAATGGTTGGAAAGTTCCTGGCTCGCATTCAATTTGAATTAAGCCTCCAGTAGAGTAATGGCCTGGATCTGTATCATTACACGCAAGCCTTCCAAATTTTCCCTCGGAGCAATCTAACCACCTAGCCGGATTGTTAGGGTCGCTATCATCAGAATCTAGAGTGCCATCACCATCTGTATCTCCAGACTGATGGGTATCGAAGATATTGCGAATACCGTCCCCATCTAAATCTTGATCTGAGTAAGCGACATTGGTGCCATCTGTAAATAACAATTGGTAGGGGTTGATTTTTGATTTTGTTGTATTATCAAATTCACCCGATTGAGCGCCCCAGCATTGCAAGGAATCATCAGACATTAAGACACAGGTTGAGTGGGGGCCAGTAGCCGCTGAAATAACAGTTAATCCAGCACTAAAATTAACATTAACTGGAGAATTTCCTTCTCCGGGAAAAATGTTCTCCGCTGTACAATTAGTTTCTATGGTAGAGGAACAGGTTCCATCCCCTAGCTGTCCATTGGTATTTATCCCCCAACATTGCATTGATCCATTGTTGGTGACGACACAGGTATGGTCACCAACACCATCAATCATATTTGCAGTCACATTATCTCCAAGATTTATTAGGTGAAGATTAGAAGTTACAGGGCCATTATCTGAGAAAACAGTAAATTTACTTCCCCAACAGCCAACAGAACCGTTTTGGAATAAAACACAAGTGGTTCTTCCTGCTGTGATAAGGGATACTGCTCGAAGGTTTGTGGAGTGATTAGATAAGGTGGGAACGAGTGAATTATTGGTGGTTCCATCTCCAAGTTGCCCTCTTACATTCAGCCCCCAACACATGACATCTCCTGTGTGGGTTAATGCACAAGTGTAGTCATCACCTGCTGAAACTGCAACTGCATCAATTCCGGACCCAAGGTCAATCTGCACCGGCGAGGCTCGATTTACAGTAGTATTGTCTCCGATTTGCCCTTCATGATTTCGACCCCAGCACCAAAGGCTAGCGTCAATTAATATGGCGCAGGTGTGGTCTTTTCCTTCATCCACAACAATTGCTTCTTGGGTTAAAGAAACATATCCTTCTGTTATGCCATTATTTCCCAAACCAAGCTGTCCGTAATTATTTGAGCCGGAACAGAAAACTGAATAATTTGACAATATGGAACACCTACCTGAGGTTGAAATTAACGAACCCTCAGTGTAGATTGGATTTCCTTCTGACCATTTCACTGAAGTTCCATTATTGAGAATAACCAATGGGCCGGTATTTGTCACATCCAATACTGAATTTGAAAAAATTGAACTCGCTTCTGAACCATTGATGTTAATTGACGAAGAACCGGTATTCGTGAAGTGTTGTTCCTTAGTTTCACTCAAATCTACAATTTCTGTATCTGTATCAGAAAGAAAACCCCATATTGGTACGGCCAGAAATAAAAAGCAAACCCCCAGAGCAATGATTCTCTTCGATTCAGTATTCTGCATATGTCTCGGCGTACTTGCAGAGATTATGACTATTACCTCTGCCTGAACGGGTTGCATCATAGCTTCAGGACCTTTGAGGCCAGTCCGTAGGACTGTACTCCAACTTCTGTTAATGCCTCTTCTACGTCTGAGAAAGCAGGCTCATGAGAATTTCTAGATGACTTTGCCCGATTTGAGACAATACGCCATGCTGCTTTGCTACCGATTCCAGGTATTGCTTCAAGCTGAGATTGAGTGGCGGTGTTAATCGATAATCCGGATTCAACTCCACTTATGCTTCTCATTCCATGCCCTGTTACTATGATGTCAGATTTTGTTTCTAGAGGGATTTGATATGGTGTACCTACCAATATTGGATAGGCACCAATCTGTCTGCCAAAAGTAATTCCTGAACTGCCATAAATCGAAGCATCTCTGTGGATTTTTTGCAAAACCTGTTCAGGTCTTCTGATTCGATCATCATGGGCTTCCCACCAGACTCCTTTGAGTTCAGTTCCGATTGGAAACATTTCTTTTAACAGTGGTTTGTCAATTTCCTCTCGCACACTATTCTTGAATTCTTGAAATGTATCTTGAGGGATTTCTTGGAACCCTAATCCTTCGACCTGTCTGATGTTTATTCGGCGGAGCCATAGACCTTCTGATCGAAGGCTATCAAGTAATTGCATATTGATCCCATAGGAGCTCTCTGTTTCTCCATTTAAGCCGGCAATGAAATTGAGCCCTGGCAATAATTTCGGCAGTCCTCGTCGACCACGTTCTCTACCATATTCATTGATGTGACGAATAGCAATCTTGAGTTGTGCCGAATTGCAATTAAGCCAATTTTCCTGATGAACCAGCGGGTCAGCCGATTCGAGTCCAAATGAGAGTACTGCTCCATCAGATAAAGTAGAAACCAAAGTTCTAGTTATTTCAGATGCGGGTTCTAAATTCTCGGCAATAATCGAAGGATTTGCATTATCGACATGCAGTATGTCCAATCTTTCATCTTCCCTTAATCCATGTAGCACTTTGGCAATCGGTTCTGGATCAGGGATTGGGTATTCTAATTCTACAACACCTTCGGCCTTGTAGGTATAGATGTCAGTGGCGCCTCCGATTCTGACGTGATTTACTCCATTGTCCAGAGCCGTGGTAATTTCAGTAATTACATCATTTTCGTCCCTAAAAATAGGAATTCCTTTCTTTGGCTCAATACAGAATTTGCAACCCCGTTTGTACCTCACACAGCCTTGATACAGTTCAACCTCATAAGTGAGGGGTCCAGGACGACCATCTTCGGTGATTAAATCGGGATGATTTGTGACACATTTTCCTTCGGCTCCTGCTTTCGCCCAAGTATTCCACTGGTCACTTGTTCTTCGCTTGTGAGACCACTCCCCTGTGCTTAGGAAATAGTCCAAGGTGGCATCTGTATCCTGAACTGCGCAAAATAATTCAGTTCGCAGGGGCATCCAGCCATCATAACGCCAATGACGAATTGCCCAGCCACCTGTGAGAACTGGTTGCTCACTTGGAAATATCGAAAGAAATTCATCCAATTCTCTACGTGAAATAGGAGTTCCGCGAACGTACTTACCAGGTACTATTGCACCTGCTAAAACTACAGCACCGTCAAGTTCGGAGAGTTGTTTTTTCAGTATTTCTCTATCCGAGGAATTGGTCAGTTTTTGTTTATGTTGCAGCCTCCACTCATCAATTGTCATATATGTGTATTCTAACCCTCTGGATTCAAGCACTCCACAGATATATCTGATATGGAATCCAAGATAATTTGGAACCCCAAAAGCAGCGGGCTCATCCTCATATCCATCAAGGACCAACCAGCCTTCCATCCAAACCCTCGAGTGTTCGAATTGCTGTTTGGTCTTCACGACTTCGCTAGTCAAGAGTCGATATATTGGGAAATTATCCTCTATCGGCGATTGCGATTTCGATTTCCTTTTCCACGGCGTCGATCGCCGCCATCATTAGATTCTTGAACGCTAATTTTTCTTCCATGAATTTCGGCTCCATCAAGTTCCTTGATCGCCTTTTCACCGGCTTTCCGACTAGCAAATTTAACGAAAGCAAATCCTCGAGACTTTCCTGTGTCTCTGTCCTTTGCAATGCTGCATTCTGTTATTTCCCCGTGGGTGGAAAATAGATTCCTGACGTCTTCCTCACTCGCATCAAAGGAAAGTCTTGCAACAAAGAGTTTGATTCCCGCTGCCTCTGCTGCCTGTGAACGAGCTTTGGTAAGAACTTCTCTTTCTGCTGCGAGTTCTTCCTTGGTTGCCTTACCGTCATTCACCTTATCCATGCAATCCTTGCATCGGATTGGCTTACCTGGTGTGGGCTCAAATGGAACTGTAGTATCGGTTCCACAAAGTGTACACTTACACTCATGCTTGATGCGTTGACGGCCGCCTGAGCCTCCTTTTCCGGTAATTGCAGAACGCATCCTCACTGCTGCGGGTGAAGCCTTGTGGTTAGGCCCACGACGATGGTCAGCCATAGGAGAAAGATACGGTCTAGCACCTTCATGACCAAGATTGCCTTCAGCTTCCGCAGACCATCTTTCCCCTGCCCTATTCAAATCCTGTATATCCTCACCGAGAGTATGACCGTGGCCAAAACCATTGGATAATGCTCTGTATCCAGAATAATCGCATCTATTACATGTCACATTGAAATCTTGTTTCTTCCCAGATGTTGTCAATTCATTTCCACAAGCGGGACAAATTGCCCATAAGACTCCTAATTCAGGGGAGCCGCGTGTACTCGCTTTCAAGTTAGGTTCCAATTGTGTTATTCTAGCTCGAATCAAATCCCTAGTTCGCATTGCATCCCCTGGTGAAGGTAGGAATCTATCGACAATTTCAGTAACGAAGATATCCGCGAATAAATCGTCAGCAATCAAGTCTCTGTGTCCACCTTCTTTTTCAGTGTGTAAAATACGAATCATTGCCACTTTAGGCATTAATTTGACAACTTCTGCGATAACCTCATCTCCAATTTCTGGAGAATTGGTATTGGGACGATTTGATTTTATCGAGATTATCTCCCCATCCGAAATTATCGTCCCACTGACCAGTGCAATTGCACCAACATCGGTCTCTGAAAGTCCGGAACCAATTGCGGTGCCTGATGGCACTTCTACTTGATTTCCTGGTGTGACAAAGTCCCCAGTTGTAGCACTCATCGTGGCCGGCGACCGAACTACTCCCTATGAACGGTCCGGCCGTGCGTAGCACGGCTAATTGAAAATAAAATCAATTATTCAGGAGGCTTTAATCTCCAGAATGCAACCTTTGTCCTTCCTCGACGACTAGAGTGGTGAGCATAGACCGCAGGGAGAGGAAATTCAGTTTCCCAATATCGGTTAACGGTCCATCCTTTGGATTCAAAATAAGGCTCAATATGAGTTGCTTTGGCACTGTGCATAAGGTGACAAATGGCATTAGAACGAACGACTGTATCAAAAAAAGGGCGATCTGATTTAGCGACCTGTGTTCCCCAAGGCGGGTTAGAAATTATCAAATCTACACCGGATAGATCTAAATTCTCATCGACATTTTTCATCACAATCTCGACATTTTCTGTAACACCCGCCTGTTCGATCGATTGGAAGGCGCTGTTACAGGCATCTTCATCCAATTCAATCAAAAGCACTTGTTCTATTCCCATCAGAGCAGCGCCTATTCCAAGCACCCCGTTTCCAGCACCTAGGTCTACAATAGTTGAATCAGAAGTCATATCGCCAAATGTTGCTATTTGACTTAACCAAGATGCTGCTATATCTCCCGGCGTAGAATATTGTTCTAACTCAAGCCTTCCACAGGGATGAGCAGGAAGAGAGGAAAGCAGCATGGCTAGTTGCCGTTGTCGCACGAACTCCGATGGAGGTCAGCCTATTGGCGTGTGCGGTCAGAAATCCCCTGCTAGTATGGTGTTATTGTCATGAAGAAGCCCGTCCGCTAACAATTGTTCAACTAGTAAAACTGAGTAACCTGCTGCGCCACGAATTGTGTTATCAGCCATTGTCGAATATCTCAGATTTGAGCCTTCGACCTCTACCTCACCTACCGCTACTGACATTGCGGCCTTCAGATCTTGTCCAGGGTGATCAGCAACCTCTACACCGGCCCAACGATGGTCGTGATGTAATTCTCCATCAACAAAGACAATCGGCCTACTGGGAGCCGATGGAAGGTTCAATTCCTGGCCGCGTGTAGTAGACTCTTGCCAAGAATGAATAACTTGGTGAGCACTAATTGAATCTTCGAATTCGACTTCTATTCTAGCATAGTGCCCATGGTCTCGAGTTACTCTCTTACATTCAGCTTCAATAGGAAAATCCGAGGATAGAATCTTAGTTAATTCGTTTACTACAGACTCAGCCTCTCCAGGGATTTCACTAGCAATTACTTCTCCAGAATGTGCCTTCGCAAGTAATTTTCGCCCTCCGCCTGAAAGTGCTTGTTCAGTGGCTATTCTAACTGAGGATATACTACAAATTTTCATGAGTGGAGCGAGTGTAATTGCTATTGGAGCAACTGTACAATTACTGCACGAAATGAGTCTGCCATCAGCCGTATCAAATTGCTTTTCTAGTAATTTTAAATCCCTAAAATTTACTTCAGGAACAATCAAGGGAATATTAGGGAATAATCTATGGATCTGTGCATGAGACACTACCAGAAAACCTGCAGCAGCCAAATTTCGCTCTACCCTTTCGGCCGGTTCATCGGGAAGTGCTGAGAAAATAATCCGAACACCTAAATTTCTAAAATCCTCAATCAATGAAGGAATGTTTTCCAATCCCCCAATTGTTAGTCCAGAGGGAGGAGGTCTTTCTTCGTCGAGACTCCATAAGCAATCATCGTGAGAAGTTCCCGCGGTTTCTGGAGAGCCGACTACTGCCACCGGTTCGAGCCAAGGATGAAACTGAAGTCTCTGAAAGAACCGTTGGGCGACTATTCCTGTTGCGCCGAGAATTGCACAGCGCACCCTCCCGTAGGAATCCATTAGTATCCCCTATCAAACAGGCTCCCTAAAGAGTACTGTTTCGAATTCTTAGGACAATAATTACGCATGTTCGCAATGATTGTTTAAATACCCTCGAGTTTTAGTTAATTGACATGTTGTTGGAAATCACGTATCTTGTCGGCGGACTTGTTTTGGGAGTCGTCATTGGATGGCTGTTATCCAAACAGAAAATGAATGCTGAATTATTTGCAATGAAATCCGCTTTAGCACAGGCTGAAGTCTCCGTAAACGTGATGTCTGAAGAACATACTAAATCGATGGAATTACTCAGGGCCGAGATGAGGAATTTTGCCACCGAAGCAAATGAAAAAGCATCCGTAAATCTTCTACAACTTGCTGGAGAAAGGTTTGATGCGCAAAAAATTGAGACTGAAAAGGATCATGATGCTCGGCGAAAGGAGGTTGCGGACTTAGTGACTCCAATCAAGGATAGTTTGGAGAAATTGCAAGCATCGACAGACAAGATGGAGAAGGAACGCGAGGGAGCTTACCAGGGGTTGAAGCGGACCGTCGAAGGACTGAGCAAACAAACTACTGATTTGCGAGATACCAATGTCAAACTCTCGACTGCATTAAGAGGGTCTAGCAAATCTAGAGGAGACTGGGGGCAAATTTCACTCAGAAATGTAGCAGAGTCGGCTGGAATGACTGAACATTGTGATTTTGATGTTGAGGTCACTTTAGCTTCTGGCGCAGGTGGTGGTCGAGTCGATATGGTCGCTAAAATTCCAGACGGTGGAAACATTCCGATTGATGCTAAGGTACCTCTAGCAGCTTATTGGGATGGCCTCGACCTCGAAGACCCTGATGCTAGGAAAAAGAAAATGCAAGAGCATGCGAAATCTCTGAAAGTTCACATCGATGCTCTTGTGAAAAGAGATTATCCCAGTTTAATGGGTGGTTCTGATTTCACGGTCATGTACATTCCCGCACCTCCAATACTTGCAGCAGCATTCGAAATTGATCCAACTCTGCAAGAGTACGCTTTCAGGAAAAATATCCTAATTACAACTCCTGTAGAATTGCTCGGATTATTACGAACGGTTAGCGTATACTGGCAACAACAATCGATGGCTGAGAATGCGCAAGAAATTCAGCAGGCCGCTCGAGAATTATACGAGCGTTCTGCGAAATTTGGAGAGGATTTAGCAAAGATTGGACGCGGACTAAATACCGCAACTAATGCTTACAATTCAGCAGTTGGCTCCTACGATCGAAGAGTTATTCCTGCTGGCCGTAGGCTTGAAAATCTCCGAGTGGCTGACAATACTGCAAGAAAATTGGAAGTTATTGAGACAGTTGATGGGACTGCTCGAATTCCAGAGAACACAGGTAGCGTAGAAGAGGAGGAATGATGTCCTAGGTCTGCACCGGCGGACCATGATTGACTGGGGCTCTCACGATTTCCATCCAGTTGTCGATATACCAGAAGATTACACTGTCCTCGATTTATCAGGAGGAACTTGGACTCCTCCCAAAACTGATTATAGTGTTGGGAAGTACGATGAATTGAGGCCGGGATTATATTCAACTGAACTATTTTCAGGAGAGCGCTTTCTACACATGGGGATAGATATCGGAGCGCCAGTCGGAACTCCCTGTATGGCATTCGCCGAGGGTGAGATCTCTCATTTTGGATACAATGCAGCCGATGGAGACTATGGTCACGTTGTAATTACCAAGCATATCTTGGATGGAACAAAAATTTGGGCACTTTATGGCCATCTTGATTCGGCTTCAATAGAGGGTAAATCGGTAGGTCAGAAGGTTAATTCTGGTGATGTAATATGTTGGATGGGCGCCCATCATGAAAATGGTGGTTGGGAACCTCACCTACACTTTCAATTGTCATATCAAGAGCCAGAAACTCATGATATGCCAGGAGTTGTAGCGCCTAGAGATCGAGAAGAGGCTTTGCAAATTTATCCCGACCCCAGATTGGTTCTAGGTGACCTCTACTAAACTGTGGAAAGATATGTTTTGAGGCCATCAATTGCAGTCATTTCAGATGGGTCAATACCATTCATAACTGCCAATGCAATACTTACCCAATCAGTTATGTGTGCTGCGAAAAGAAGACTCTCAAGTAGGTTTTCACCCTCGCAATCAAGTAACCAAGAATCACCCGGTTGGAGATTTTCCATCATATAGTTCATGCGCGCACGCACGCGTGGATGAGTGTGCGGGCTTGCGAGGTATAGCAATGCTTGAGATGATGAGTTTCTATTCCAAGCCACTATCTCATTATGATTCATTTCAGGCAATTCAACAGGACGGGAAAACATCTCCGAATTCTCATTAATCTGGTTGGTAAATCGAATACCGACCGATGACATTTCACTCGCCGAAACGATGGCGATTTCCTTGTCTGAGAATTTTGATGCCATACTAGATACTCTACCATCACCACCAACTAAATCTGCAGATTCAGAAATTGTCGCTAGGCGACCAATCATTTGGTTAATTTGTTCATCAGAAGGTTTCGGAAGAATACCTAGAGCCCAACAGATTGATAGTTGACTACCAAAAATATGTCCAAATGCCGATCTTGGCATTTGCCCACTTGGAACCGTTATACAAATCGATTCTTCACTTTCAGAAAGCATCTCTTCTAGATTTCCACCAGAGCAAATGCCTATCACAACCCCTCCTTCTTCCAGAGCTTTGCTTACACCATCCAAAGTCTCCTCTGTATTGCCCGAATATGATGTCGCTAAAACTAGCCAATCGGGCCCCCACCAAGACGGTAGACCATAGTTATTCCAAACTACAAATGGAAGACCTCCTGAATCATCGGCTAGAGTAGACAGAAACATACCCCCTGCTCCAGAACCGCCCATTCCTAAGCAGACAACTCCACTCCAATCCATGTCTGCCTCGATTTCTATCTCGGCAGATATTGCTGCATTCAGGTCATCAACAAATTTTCTGGTAAATCCGGCCATATCCGATTTGTCGTATTTGGCAAGAAGTGATTGAAAATCCAAATCCAAGATACTCACTCCTCTCCCCTGTGTCCTGGTAAAGCCAACCATGAGTCGTCTATGAAAGCAATTCGTAGATTTGGCAAAGACGAATCATTATCGTAAGGTAAAGCGACAGTCACAACTCGGTAGTCATTGGGGTCCATGACTTCAGCTCCTGAACTATCTCTGTTCAGAATATCGACGATGAATTGGTCGTCGGATTTACTAACTACAGTAGCCTTCTCCATATCTCTCCAAGTCACCCCTGTTCGTTCATTGCGATCTAATCGTCTGATTTTTGGACCATCCTTCTGCCAAGCTGAAACTAACCAGTATTCCCTTTTTAGACGGATTACATCTCCGAGCCCATAAGCCGGTTTTCTGTAGGAAAGAGTCAGTCGTGTCACTTCAGAACCCTCCCTCATACCAACCAAAGTTGAGGTCTCTTTTGTCGTTCCTCCAAACCTTCGAACAAGCCTTCGAGCCCAAGTTCTTGCAAGGGCTTTCGACCCGAGTTGCAGATCCCAACCTCCTGTAACTGGTCCTTCTTTGGTTACGAAAAACATCGGGTCTGATTCTAATTCATCGAGTAACTCATCCAAGGTTCCTCTAAGATCCTTTAATTCCTCCTCAGATAATCTACGCCCTGCACTCCTTAGTTGCATTGTTGCCTCAAAATACGCACCTGCTTTTCTCGTGCATGAAGGGCAAACTGCGTTACTTGTTTGCAATAGTACTTCATGCTGGTCTTCAAATTTGTATCCTTCTAATTCACCATCAACAGTAACGTGAAGCCTTGCAGTCCTATCATCTATCGGCTGATATGCCATATCAACAGTTACTGCTGTGGCTCCTTCTGTAACTCCAAGGTTTTCCCGGAGCCGTAATTCACCCAATTCTTCGTCTTCAATTCTTACCCATCGCTTCTCTACTTCATGCATTCCACACTTTGCACAGCGATGTTGTTGAATTCGCTCGGACACCTGAGAAAAAACCGTTCTTGTTCTAAGACAATTTTCGCAAAGACGTTCAGATGTTAGAGGCGGAGGGGAGCCACATGCGATACAAAACGCTGCGCCATCCATGTTGCTCCCTCGTTATCCGGCAAGCCTACCCCGTTTGAATGGTTGGTGAGCCGGTCGTATGCTAATTCGGCCCACTTTGGGGCCGAAACAAGAAGAAATTAGAATTATTCTTCCTCATTAGGCCTTGATTGCTTATCGGAAAGTGAATCTAATTCTGTCTCTAAATTAGAAATTGATGTGAGCAATTCGCGACTAAACCAAATTACTAAGCCAAGCATAATTGCATAGGCTATGTATGCTTCAACAATTCCGCTCAAGATATCGACTCCTGATCTAGCTCATTCTTTCTTGCAGAGACCTCTGCAGCAAGGCGGTATCGCTTGTTTGAAAGCAATAGTAAACCCATGAATAGAATACACATTATACCAAAACTAATCAATAAGAATGAGCGAATTTCTGGACTCATTCCTACTGATTCAGTTGACTCGACGACTAAAACCTCAGGATGGGTGGTTTCCCACCAAGTGGTTGCACCAGCGGTAATCGGAACCAAAGCGAACCCGAATAATCCGATTGCAGAAAGAGTGTCTCGATTTTGTTGTGTGTCGGGTTGAGATTGACGAGAATATAGTAGGAACAGGGCAACTGCGGTCAGTAGGGCAAAGGAATTCAACCTCATATCACCCCAATCCCAAGGCCGATTCCATTCTGCAGAAGCCCAAATTGGCCCTGAAGTAATTACTCCTAATCCGAATATAACACCTAGGTCTGACCCACTCTGAAAGTAAACCCAAGCATCCTCACTGCGCTTAAGATACCACATCAATGAGCCATAAAAGAGAACACTGAAAGATAAGAATGAACACCAAGCGAATGGCACGTGAAGATAGAGAATTCTGTATGCTTCAGGAGCCTCCCAGCAGCCTCCTTCAGTACATGGCTTCAAACCCGGAGCAAACTCTAATCCAAGTACTGAAACAAAAACAATACCCGCAAGCCCCAGATATGTCAAAGCATAACCTGAATCACGAAAATTCATTTCCTCACCATTTAATCTTCAGGGATTATGACTGCCATCGCCCACAAAAATACCACTGTTAACCATGCTATGGCAATGTCTGCAAATGGTTCACCTAGAGCCAATTTAAAACTCATACCATTACTCATTATCGAAGTCAGAGCACTAGTCATTTGCAGGAACGGCCAGATTAAGACTAGTTGCAATAAACTTCCCGCTACCGCGCCGGATCTCGTAAGATCTGATACCATCAGATGCAAAGCCGAAGCGGCCACACTCAAGTCGATGAGTACAAATGCAAATAGCCAAAGCCAGAGCAAAACATTAGAATTCATGGTTGAACTGATATCACCTGCAATAACGTACCAAGACAGGTAAATTATCGGCAATGGGAGAACCAGAGAGACTCCCATTATGGAAAACCAACCCCTTGAGCGGGCACCAGTCATAGCCCGCCACCAATCGCCCGCTCTCTCTTCAGAGAGTCGTTTGATAATGGCGGGAGTTACGATAGCTGTGATGAAGGCGGGGGTTAGAGTTAGAGCGGCCAATAAATCGTAATTTTCACTACTTCGAACGATGTCAGTAGACAGTGTATAGGCTAGCAATAAGGCGACCAATGCTGGAACTCCACGTCCAATCGTATCGATAGGGTTGCGGCTCTCAAGCCTCCAAGCCCAAGCAACTAATTCTGTGTGCGATTGAGGGGAACAGGGCTCTGGAAGATTGGCATGTTCTAAGTTCGATTGCTGAACTTTGCTTGTCAATTCTGAGGTTTCACCAATAGTGACAATTCTGTCGCAAGCGGTAATGACCTCAGGGTCGTGAGTCGCAACTAGAATTCCATGACCCCTCTCTGCTAGGCCCCTTAACCACCCTAACAATAATGCTCTAGATGATTGATCAAGGCCCTCTGAAGGTTCATCAAGAAGCACAACTGATGGCTCAGAATTTAGTGCGACTGGAACAAGGGCGGATAGAACCGCAACTCTTCTCCGTAGACCACCAGAGAGTTTGCAAATTCTATCCTCTGCTCTATGCAAAAGACCCCAGTCGGAGAGGATTTGCTGCAATGCTTGTGAATTATCTGCCCGTCCAGCAACGCGGCAAGCACCACGAATTCTTTCGAATACTGTTTCGTCACCGGACATTCCCTCAGTTTGCAAACAAAGTCCGAACCCAGTGATATCCCCTCGCTGACCTTCAGAGTCTCTGACGGTAGTTTCGATATCTAGGTCATTTCTTAGAACTTGGCCCTGAGACATAGGGTGCAAACCTGCAAGAGATTCTAACAAAGTGGACTTACCTGATCCGTTTACCCCTAGTAAACCAACGACTTCCCCACCTGAGAGTGAAAAGTCAACACCTCGAAGCACCTTACGGGTGCCTCTGTCGACAACCAACCCGCGGGCTGAGAGCAAAGTACGCGCGCTCACGATATCCCCCACTAGCAGCCTGCGTTTGAGTGGTTCCATCGAAGTCCCTATGCACATGAGGGCTCTGTCGAGGCTCGAGGGAGAGGGCTGGCTGCTGCTGAATATGACCTTGTTTGGTCTGACCTAACCGGTTCTGATTGGGTCGCATTGGGCCTGTTTCTAGTAATCGCCATAGCTCCATATATAGTGGCTTGGAAACAAGAAACGAGTATAGCCCTAGCCACAGTTTTATCATTATTATTGGTAACCTTCTATCAAATGATTATCAACATGGGTTTCCTCGATTTTTCACTCGTTAACTCCCTTTCAATTATCCCGAAAATTGCAAATCATCCCGACCAAATCCATCGCTTCATCACCTCTGCTTGGCTTCATGGAAGTTGGCTACACATTCTCTCAAATATAGTGGTAATCGCTCTAGCGGGAGTTCCTCTAGAGCAAAGAATGGGGAAGCGGCGCTGGATATTGGTGTACTTTATTGGCCTATTAGGGGGTAATATAGCATGGGTGTTAACCCATCCTGATTCGATAAGCCCTACACTCGGAGCGAGTGGAGCCGCTTTCGGAATTCTTGGTGCTTACATGGCATGCTGGCCTAATGATAGAATAGAATTCCCACTATTGTTTTTCATCCGTGCCTGGCCGGTTTGGGGAATTGTAGCTTTCAGACTAGGTATTGAAGTCTGGAATATGTATCAAATCGAAGCGGGTCAATCAGTAACAAATGTAGCGCACATGGCCCATCTTGGAGGCTTTATGCTCGCTTGGATTTTAGCAAGGCCGATCGCAAGAGGTGCTCCATCCGAATTGGATGATTCTAGTGATATTTCCATCGCTGGGTCTACCGCCTCCAAGGCGGCGAGAGACGCAGCCACTGCAAAAATGGGCAGTCTTGAATCAGACCCTTGGTCGGAAGCGGGGGTTGGCTTGAAGGAGGAGGCCGCTAGAATACTCAAGAGACTTAGAGAAGAGGGAGACGAACTTGAAACTCGAAGAGCATGGTTAGAGGAACTTGCAGAACAGGTAATCTGCCCTGTTTGTGATGGAGAGGTTCATGCTGTAATTTCGGGACAGAACTGTACCTTGAAATGTGCTCATTCGAAAAATCACATTAACTGGCCATGAGGGCGCATAAGTGGCACCGTTACGGGTTCGCCTTATACCCCGAACATTACTGGCTCTACTTGTAGAGCCATGGCAGAGAAGCCACTAGACCTTAGGCCACTAGTGTTAGTGGTGATGATTCTAATCATGGATATGGGTGTTGGAGTATCTGCGTCTCCAATCGTTCAAAATGAAGAAATAATTAGCCAAGAAAGACCCGAAAATTGGCCTCCTGCCCTTATGTGTGGAGATGCAGAATGTGAACCAATCGATCGTTCAATTCGAGAACCCCCTTTCGATGCAGGATTCCCGGTGGAGGAAGAGGGTTGGTGGTTTGGCTATTGGTATGATTTGGACTCAAACGGAATGGATGATAGATTACAAAGAATCATCGCAGGCCAACGTCAATCAGTCTCCCCCACAGCAATTATTGGATTAGATGGAAAATCCACAGTCGCAATAGTCGTAGATTACGCTTGGCATCCCGGCAATAGCGATAAATCTGCATTAAAGGATGTTCTAGAGTCACATGGCTGGGATGAAGATGGATCTTGGTTCTTCGAGATGGATATTCTAGACAGTATAGTTCTAGACCATGTGCCAGTTAGTGCTTTAATCGAGATTTGGCAATTAGACGGAGTTGTCATGGTTGAGGAACAAAATGTAATTGTTCCATTTCTTGATACTGCCACCAGAGGCTCAAAGGTAAGAGATTCAGATCGTTATGATGAAACCATGCGAGATTTCGGTTACGATGGCTCAGGAGTTGTTATCGCGATTTTAGATACAGGAGTAGATAATGAGCATTTCTCACTAGATGACTTCTCTGACCAAAATGACGACAATGAGAATGATCCAGAAGATTTGCCAGATCCCAAATGGGTTGCTGGTTGTGATGCTACATCCCTCAATCAAAACGAATGCAATAATGAGGGGACTTATGACCCAGACGATGGGGATGGTCATGGAACTCATGTCGCTGGGATTGCCCTAGGGACGGGTGATTCTAGGCGAATAAATCAGGGATATGCGCCGGGGTCCTATCTAGTTGATGTCAAAGTAATGACCGATACAGGTGGAACAAATTCTGCTGCTACTTTGAAAGGGATAAATTGGGTAGTCGCGAACGTCGAAACCGACTGGGGGAACAATGATTCAAGCGAGGGAATACAAGTTATGTCCATGTCATTTGGAAGTCTTGGAGACCCAAATGGAGACGACCCCGGAGATAACGGATCAGCTGCTGATGCTAGGGCGGTCAATCAAGCAGCAGAGGCTGGAATTGTACCAGTTGCTGCCATTGGGAATGATGGGCGAAGAAGAGTAACATCAGTTGGTGCCGCAGATCAGGCAATTACAGTCGGAGCGATTGATGACAAGGACACCATAGACAGAGGGGATGATTCCATTGCTTCTTATTCCAATTCTGGGCCAAGACAAAGTGACGGAGATAGCGATGAAGATGAGGAAT
Organism: Euryarchaeota archaeon UBA106; assembly: GCA_002502365.1. Classification (GTDB taxonomy): domain Archaea; phylum Thermoplasmatota; class Poseidoniia; order Poseidoniales; family Thalassarchaeaceae; genus MGIIb-O1. The sequence goes on along the minus strand of DAOJ01000081.1, from coordinate 37,230 downwards.
TGAAACCTGATGTAGTAGCACCGGGTTCTGACATGATGTCTGCAAGACACGCAGAATCCTCAAGTCAAATTCCAGGAACGCCAAAGCCCTTGGCCAAGGATAGCTATCACGAATTGAGTGGGACAAGTATGGCTTGTCCCGCGGTTGCTGGCTTGGTCGCGGTAATATTACAGATAAGTCAGGAAGAAGGACTTGATCTTGACCCTCAGGATGTTAAGGAAATACTAAGAGAAAATTCCGAGCCAAGGGGCGAGGCCTCAGAACCGGCTATTTCGGACACTTGGAATGACAAGTATGGGTTTGGAATAATTGATGGAAATAGAATTATTTCGGCATTACTTGGAGATGGTGGAGGCGGAGACCCAGGTGGAAATACAACAGAGCCCCCTCCGCCTGGCGAAGGCGATTGGTTAGTTTTTGAACGGCCCCTTGAAGATTCTTGGCTGGTTGAAGGGGAGACCTACTCAGTGAGAGGGCATGTTGATGATGAAGCCGAAACAAATGGTACCATCGAGGAGATTCAGGTCAAGATTGCTTATACTTACAAACCAGAAGGTTCACCAACTCAAGAAGAGATACTTGTAGATTGGCACACGGCTCAAGGAACTGTAAATTGGACTACAGAATTCACTATTCCGGATTTCGAAGAGGATGAGATTGATGCCTTGGAAATCAAAATCTCAGTACAGGCACGTAACGAATGGGATCAATGGAGTGACATACAAAAAAGAACCCATGAAATTGGCAGAGTCACACTTACTTTAGACAGTCCAAGTGGACAAAATTCAGTAGTAGGTGATGTGCAATTCGAAGGAGAATATGAAACCGTGAATGGAGGTACTATCCAATGGAGAATTGGAAAAGAAGATTGGGTAGATGCCCGAACCTATTTTGGTTCAGGAGGAACTACCGATATGTTCAGTTTTAATTGGGACTCGACTGAACATCCAGATGGCTCTCAACGTATTTCATTGCGCTTTGTTAGCGGAACTGGAGTACGTTCAGAAGAAGTCAGAGTGACATTAGAAATCGACAATCAACCCCCGGCTCCCGACTTGATGTTCAGAAGCGGACTAACTGTTTCTGAATGGGGTATTCCTATGTCTGAAACCTTCGTTAATTCCTTTGTTGAAGTTAGCACGGAAATCAGAAATGATGGCGACCAATCCGCCACCAATGTTGTGGTTTATCTCCTTGAGGAAGGAACTAGAAAACACGAACTAACTATTCCTTCTATAGACTCCGGAGATATCGTTCAGTTGACTCATTATTGGAATCCACTTGTAGTTGGGAAACGCCAACTAACCGTTGCTCTGGACCCCGGAGATGCGATTTTTGAAATCGATGAAACGAATAACGATCAGAGTATAGAATTTGATGTTATTCAGAGACCCGAAGGGGTTGACTTGTCTTTCCCCAACGGAGCATTCACAACAACTCCAACAATTCCAAGACCCGGTGAACAATTCCAAATTAATGCTCGAATTACAAATTTAGGTTCATTCAGTGCGGAGGAAATTGAAGCACAACTTCACCTGTACACGGACAGGGGATGGGAGTTAACTTCCTCGACTACAATTCCTTCCGTAGAAGGAGCTGAAGCAAAAACTGTATCCTTCGCACAAACCTATGAAGAAGGTGGTGCATTCAAATTTAGGGTTAGCCTTAGTGGCCCAGTACTTTCGGACATAGATTGGTCTAACAATCAGGCAGAATGGACCGTTGTTGTAGAAAAAAGCACTTCCTCAGGTGGTAGGGCATTAAATTTCCAGACAGGAGAAACCCCCGTTGAAGTGATCGATTTGAATGATGAGGGGCTAGTAGTAACATCCAAAGATGGCGGACTAGGACTTTACAGATTGAATTCAAACAAAGGCATGACTGCATGCTCGAATATGTTGGAAGAAAAATGGTCGGGTGATTTTGCAGCAGCTACTACTTCAGATGGCTTCGCGCACATCGTTTGGACGCGTAGATTCCTCGACACTAATGGTTACCTGAAGCAGACTGTTTCCTATTCAACAATTGATTCTTCTTGTGAGATGATGCCAATTCAAGACCTTATGGAGCCAATTGTGTTATCTGATGGCAAATATTGGGGTTTAGACATTGATGTTGATGGAACCAAATTACTCGTAGCGGGCTATCACCGTGACCTTTGGACCGGCGGAACATTACAAGACTTGACTAGCATCTTTGTTCTAGAAGCAGATCCCCCCACCTCCTCAAAGAGTTGGAGACTAACTCCAAATGTCATATCTGATATTGATGTAGTTGCAGGATATACTGATCCAGTACAAATTGAATACGGAGAAGATGATGGGCATATTCTATACCAATCAATGCGCAATGACACCACAGGTAAAGAAAGACTAGGATTATGGTATGCTCACGGAGACATAGAACAATCATCCTGGACCTACAAAAAAGCTGTGGGAGACTATGCATCATTATCACAGATGAAAGTTGAAACAATTGATGGAGAGGATAGGCTTGTAGTTGCTTGGAAGGAAGGCAGTGGCATAGAAAGTAGACTAATTACTAAAATTGTAGATGATTCGTTTAGAATAATTGAAAATAGTTCAATTGATATTGCAGCAACTGGGATTTCTCAGGTTGTCTTCATAGAAACCGAACGAGGTGTCCAGGTACTACACGACATGGTAGGCCATAGTGGCCCACAAATCCACTACGGAATGATCTACACCGAGGATTTATCGATAGCAATTTCAAATCGAATATCAGATGGATGGCTACATTCCGGAAGTCGTTCACCAATTAGTGGAGAATTAGTTATTGTTCATACTTCAACACAGGGTTGGGTTATACGTGCAGTTATAGACGATAGTAAACCAAATTCCGGACCTGTTGATGTCCTAGAAGAACTACGATTCCAACTAGGATTGGATGAAAGTAGTTTCAACATATTAGTTGGCGGAGTTGCAATCGCTGTTTTACTACTCTGTACCATTGTTCTTGGGGTTATGTCAGGTCGTGCAATCCGTTGGATGGGAGGTCGAAGACGCAAACAAGCAGAAGGCATTGTAATGCTGGAAGATGATGTTGTTGATGTCATTGATGATGATGATTTGACCGTAAAAACGATTGATACATCCTCTATTGTTGAAGTTGTAGAGGTGGACGCAGAAAAGACCTCGCCGCGTCGAGAAAGACGACAAATGCGGGCGATAAATGCTGAGATGAATGAAATCCCTCCACCCATACCAGGTATGATTCAACCAACCACGAACCAAGGGAGGATTGCTGAACCTTTGCCCCCAATAGGTGAAGCACCAGCATTACCAGAACTTCCTCCGATGAATAAGCCTGTTATTTGTCCTGAATGCGGAAGTCGATTTGACGTAGCATTTGAGCTAAAAATGACTCGTTGTCCAATTTGTGCAGTGCGTATCGATCTGTGAGGTCGAAGAATGCGTAGATTACATCTAGCATCTGCTTCCCAAAGACGACTAACTTGGATAAAACAAAAATTTGACAACTTCGAAATCACCTCTGCGGCATTACTTTTCGAAGAACCTAAACCAAAATGGGGAGCACCAGTAAAGGAACAAGTCGAATTTTCTTGTTTGAAGAAAGCACAAGCGGCAGCAAGAGAAGGCTTTGTCAGCCAACAAGCAGGGCATGAACAAGCAGAATTTGTAATGGTCTCTGATACAATCGTCTCGGACCCAGATGATCCCTTAATGCCAATGGGAAAACCTGACGATGGACAGCATGCTATGGCTATGCTACTAAGACTCTCAGGAAATAGACACAGAGTATGGTCTTCAACGGCACTGATTTACCCCTCCAGTGACTTTGGAGAACATCAGTTGCACGGAGGTTGGACAGCGGATTTTTGGACGGAATCTGCAGTTGTGGAATTTGATGAGTTAAGCGAAGATAGATTATTGCAATTAGTTAGTAGTGAATCTTGGAAAGGAAAAGCTGGAGCATATGATTTGGCAGGGGCTGTATCAGAGGATACCAGACTTCTAGACGGAGAAGAGGTTACTGTGTTGGGCTTTGCCCCTTCTGCAATAAAAAAATTGGAATCACTTTAGGCATTATTGATTCCTAGAATCCCACCAAATAGGATCTGACTCTGCCTTTTCGACTAGGATTCTCAACGCCTTAAGAGTGCTCTCGTCAAAATGATGCTCGATTCCTTCAGTATCAACATGGGCTGTTTCTTCATCTACACCGAGAATACGTAAAAATCTGACAAGTAAACTATGCCTATCTCTGAGATTTTCTGCCGCATTTCTGCCAGTCTCAGTTAGATTTGCTCCTTGATATCTCTCGTATTCAACTAGGCCTTCTTCGTACAGCCTTTGCAACATTTTTGTGACTGAAGGCCTAGCGACTGCCAATAAATCAGCTATTCTAGCAGGTTTTGCTCGACCTTCTACCAACTCCAATTCATGAATTACTTCTAGATAGTCTTCAACTCTAACAGAATGACGTTTCGACCTTCTAACTCCATCTGCCTCATGTGCGGAACGGAGTGCATCGAGCCTTTCACCGTCCATATTCAAACCTCGACAAAAGTTACCCCACCATGTTTCAAAACAAACTCTCTTTGTAATTCATCGAACCACTGCAACATTTGCGCATCAAATCGCACAGACACCACTTCATCATCCATCAGCAAGTCATCCTGAATCCCCTTCAAAGTACCCGGAGCAGCGCCACATGAAACACATGCCCCATCTAAATCAATAACGAGAGAAAGTGCAGATTTACCTGAATGCATCTTTTCAACATCCGATTGTGCAATCAACAGCCCTCCTCCGTGTCCATCAAGAGCAGCCCTTACTGGCCCCAATCTGGCCATTAGGGCAGGAATTAGATCAGGATGATTGTCACTAACCAAATCAATTAGTGAAAGAGAACGAAGTCTGTCTAATTCTTGGGGGTCGTGGGCTTCCAATACTCTCTTTTCAGCCTCTTTAGCCATAATCGCCTCAACTTGGAGACGGTATATCTCGGCTAGTTCGTCTCCCTCTTCCACATCCCGCGGGGTGTGTCACTCCTACTTCTGATTGACCTTATTTTGCTTTGATGCAACGACCGTCTATGACGGTCGCATTCAAAAGGGGCGGTTCATGCCAAATATTGAGGCGAAACTATGGCATCCGACAAACCGGTCCTCGAAATCAGTAACTTACATGCTGGAATCGACGATACACCAATTCTTCGCGGAATAAATCTCGAGATACCCGCTGGTGAAATCCACGCCATAATGGGCCGGAATGGAAGTGGTAAAACAACCACTGCGAACATTATCATGGGCCATCCAGACTTCGATGTCACAGATGGGTCAGTAGAGCTAGATGGAGAGGACCTGTTGGAAATGGAGCCATGGGAGAGAGCCAGAGAGGGAGTTTTCCTTTCGTTCCAATATCCACAGGCAGTTCCTGGCCTGCAAGTCGGCAACTTCCTTAGAAAGTCAGTTGCAGCAATCAGAGGTGAAGATGCAGCGAAAGGTGCCGAATTCCGCAAGACGCTGAAGGACGCCATGACTGAACTAGATATTGATCGTTCTTTCCTAGGTCGATACGTCAATGATGGATTCAGCGGCGGCGAGAAAAAACGCTTTGAGATCCTACAACTAATGCTACTTCAACCGAAGTTGGCAATCTTAGATGAGACAGATTCTGGTTTGGATATTGATGGAATTAGAACCGTCGCAAAGGGAATTAATGCCGCTGTTAGAAATTCAGATTCAGGGGCGCTGATTATCACTCATTATTCTAGAATCCTAGAACACATCCAACCGGACAAGGTACACGTGCTAATCAAAGGTAAAATCGTCAAGTCAGGGGGTCCAGAATTAGCCCTCGAGTTAGAAGAAAGAGGCTATGATTGGCTCGAAAATGACCCGGAGCAATCTGCTTGAATAGCAATGGAGAGATAATTATGGCAGCAACGGAAGCAAGGGAAGCAGTAGGAGAATATAGTGCAGGTTGGCATGATCCTGAAAATGCTACTATACGCTTTGACTCAGGATTATCAGAGCAAGTTGTCAGAGATATTTCCGCACTGAAAAATGAGCCCGATTGGATGACAGAATTACGGGTCAAAGCTTTTCATAATTTCGAAAGAAAACCAATGCCCACTTGGGGTAACATGTCGATGCTGAAAGAAATTGATTTTGACGCAGTTTGCTACTATCTTCGATCATCCGATGCAACCGAAAAAGACTGGGATGATGTCCCGGAAGATATTCGAAATACCTTCGATAAATTGGGTATTCCAGATGCGGAACAGAAGTGGTTATCGGGAGTTACCGCACAGTATGAATCCGAGGCAGTTTATCACTCAATAAGAGAAGACTTGGAGCAACAAGGGGTAATTTTTCTCGATATGGACTCGGGTTTGAGAGAATATCCTGAACTTGTAAAAAAGTGGTTTTGTTCTGTTGTTCCATATCAAGACAATAAGTTCAGTGCTCTAAACACCGCGGTTTGGTCTGGCGGCTCATTCATTTACGTTCCGAAAGGTGTTCACGTAGAAATGCCGGTTCAAGCATACTTTAGAATCAACGCCAAAAATATGGGTCAGTTTGAAAGAACATTAATTATCGCTGATGAAGGTAGCAGTATCCATTATGTTGAAGGTTGTACTGCTCCAACATATTCAACGGATTCGTTGCATTCTGCGGTTGTTGAATTAATTGCATTACCAGGCGCTCATATTCGATATAGCACAGTTCAAAATTGGAGCACAAACGTCTACAATCTAGTAACAAAGAGGGGAATTGCTCACGAAAATGCAAAGATCGAATGGGTCGATGGGAACATCGGTAGTAAATTGACCATGAAGTATCCTGCTGTAATTTTGAAGGGAGAAGGAAGTCACGCAGAGGTAATTTCGGTGGCTTATTCAGGAAAGGGTCAGCATCAAGATGCTGGAGCAAAGATTCACCACCTTGCAAGTAATACAACCTCAAAGATTCTCTCCAAGTCGATTTCAAAGGATGGAGGTAGAGGCTCCTATCGAGGTATGGTTACAGTTTCGCCGAAGGCAGAAAACTGCAAATTGAACGTTGTCTGTGACGCATTAATCCTTGACGATGGTTCCCGCTCAGACACCTACCCAACGATGGAAGTTGCTAATCCAACAGCTCGTTGTGAGCACGAAGCCAGTGTCTCAAAAGTCAGCGACGACCAAGTATTCTATCTCATGAGTCGGGGGCATTCAGAGGAGGAAGCTCTCGCGATGATTGTAAACGGGTTCTTTGAACCATTTACTCGTGAATTACCTATGGAATATGCAGTTGAACTCAACAAATTGATGGCCCTTGAAATGGAAGGAAGCATCGGTTGAATGGGTGAAATTATGGATTCCGCGAGCCTGTATAAATCACTCGATGAGCCTGATAGGGCTGACCATCTTTGGAAATATACGCCTTGGAGAAGAGTACATCCAAGTGGTGATTTAAATGAAATTCCGGATGCATCAGCACCTAAATTTGGCCTGACTTGTTTGGATGAAAACATAGCCCTGGTAGGAATATCAATTGAAGAGGGAGGCGTTGATGGAGAAATCCTAACAGAATCTGATAAGGTTACTGCTTCTTTCATCAAAGCCGCAGCTCGAGATTCGGTATTTACTCTAAGAGTTGAGAATAATTTCATTGCAAGTTCACCAATTATTCTAGACATTGACACAGGTGACTCTGATTGTGCGCTTCACCTCACTCTAGACATTGGAAGAAACTGTGAATTCGAATTAATTACTCAGATTAGCGGCTCAGCACCATGGACAGGATTTCTTCGAACTGGCACAGTTGGAAATGGAAGTATTCTCAATGATGTCGTAATTGGTCATACTGACAGTGGAACCCTATTACGAGTCGATAGTATATCGATTGGTAGAGATGCACAAGTGAAGACAGGAACAGTGAGTTCAGGAAGTGACAATACAAAGTCGGATTTAAGATATAAAATGGCAGATACTGGTGGACATCTGAATGTACTTGGATCGGTCCTTTCGGCACATGATATGCACCTTGATCATCACATTGAGATACATCATGAAGCGCCTGAAACATTCAGTAGGTTAAACTGGCATTCGGCCTGTGGAGGTAATTCTCGAACTGTAGGCACTGGTATGCTCAGGGTATCCAAAGGAGCAAGAGGGGCAGATGCAGGTCAACTATTCCACAACCTATTATTGTCTGATAAGGCGAAAGCAGATTCGATTCCTGAATTAGAAGTTAGCGAACACGATGTGGTAGGATGTGGCCATGGCACCGCTAATGGACCTGTAGATGAAGACCAAATGTTTTATCTCGAATCGAGAGGATTCGACACTGAGGAAGCTAAAGATGCGCTTATCGCGGCTTTCCTAAACACAACCCTTGTTGAGATGGGAAGTGAAGCTCTTCACCATTGGTTAGCCAAACACCTACAAGATGAACTGGATGACCTGAAATCTTGAGTAAGCAATTTGGACTTAATCCGTACCAGACCCATTATGGATCACGATCATTGCGCATCCATTCTATGTGAGTGTGGGTTTCAAGGACCGGCAATTCCTATGAGGCAACACATGGAATGTCCACGATGTAGAAGAGTCGTAGAAGCATGTTGTGAGGGTGTTCCAGACTACTCTGGACATTAGCCTGAGCGGTCTCTATAACTGGATAATAAAGCGGTTAGTAGAAGTCCAGCACCAATTCCAAATGCTAAGCCTTGTTCTTCCATAGTTGAACCCGCTAAGTCTCTAAATGTGAACCCCATAATGGTACACATAGGTATCACGAAAATAACGAATCTGCGGGCTCTCTGAATTTTTGTTGGTGCTATCCCCATAGGCCTTAGAGTAATAGAGCCGGCTTTTTCTAAAACTTGCCAGTCGACCGCCTCTGCGCCAATTCTTAACCTTTGTAAAACCGCAGGTCTAATACCGGGGTCTGCAGAATTTTCGTGTAATATTTCTCCACGACCTGTTACCACTCTAACCCTTTTCAAATTCTGACGAATAGAAAGTAATCTCTCCGTCGCACCGGCTGCCATTGGAGCATTCAACCCGTGCATGTCGAAAGTCAACACCCCTCTTTCACGGCGAATTCTTTCTTCTACATTCCAAGCGCCATCTGTTTCACTTGAGAGATATGCCATTTCTATGCGTAAAGCTTCAACTTCTGCTGCGCGAGACTCCTCTCTAGCCTGACCTTTTTCAGCATGGTCTCTAACTCTAGCTAAAGCGAACAGTAGAACTACTGAACCAACCCCAATACCAAGTACAAGACCGGTTCTCAATGCCGGTTGAATTGCTTCTTCTGTCATACCGGTTGCGAAGAAAGCCATCATCGAAGACATTACCAATACCATCAAGGAAATTACTAACGAGATGACGAATGCATCTCGCACCCTAACCTCGACCATGGTAGGGCGATAGGTTGATGACGATAGAACCCATCGATTGTTCAATGCCTCAAGCAGGAGAGTCTCGATTGAAAAATGGACGTGGAGATAAAATTAGAGAATCTAAGGTCGGGCGTAATTTAGCAGCAATAGCAGGTACCTATCTTATTCTCTTATTTCTGACACCGTTAACCATGCCTGCAGATTCAATCCCTGACCTTTCAGGGCGCGCTAATCGATTTGATTATGCCACAATTGACGGAACTTGGTCTTGGGGAAATAATGACAATAGCGATTACGAACATGCAGGTCATGACCAAGAGGCAAATGGTGGTCCATTTGCTTGGACAGATCTAAATCCAATTGCAGCAACTGTTTACGCTATAGGAGACTTGAATTGTCATCAAAAACACTACAGATCTTGGGAGATTAATGGTAATCAATTAGCAGTCTGTGTTCGAGATATCGGTATTCTATTTGGATTCGTAGCTTGCTGTTTAATTTGGCAGCAAAAAGGGCTTAATCGGTGGACTTTAAGAGATACTTTCCTTTCTATGCTTCCTGATGAATCAATCGAGAAGTTCTACTACAAAGACCAAAGGATGATGTTGATGATTGTAATAATGGGGATTGGCTTAGTGCCCATGGGAATTGATGGTTTTACTCAGTTACTTACCTCCTACGAATCAACAAATACTATGAGAATAATCACCGGTGTACCAGCAGGGTTCGTTGGAGGATGGCTATTTTCTGCAATGTTCTCAGCTAGACCTCATGAATTCGATAGTTCCGAAGATGTACGTCTTCCTGCAGACGCTAAACTACGGATGGTTTGAAATTTAATTTCCTTGCCACCAATTCACAAGGCCGCTATTACCTGCTGGAAGAGAATTATTGGAATTACCGTTTCCTAAAATTGCAAGTCTTTCGATAGTGTCTCGAACTGCCCGGGGGTGTTCACCAGAACGGACAATTTGTCCCATTGCAAATCTAATGTGGGTGTCTGGATTATTTGATATCCATTTAGACAATACTTTCCTTAATGGCCAAAGAACTAAACAAAGAATTCCAAAAGAATGAGATTCATCTCTTAATTGGGTTCTAGCAGCATCTCTTCCTAATAGTGACTTATGCTGATTAACCCAGTTGGATCTGTCAGCGAGGAAACGTAACACTTTGTGAGTGTGAGAATCCGATACTGCCCTGACTGGACCTTGCGCCTCCCTCAACTCATTTACATCGGCAGATGGAATCAAAGCCAAAGTCCCACATATTGAACAAATCGAGTGGGCTAAAACTGATTTTGGAACGTAAATTCTTTGATCTTCAGAAATCAATTCCAAAGCTCCACTATGGTCTTGCTGGGCTTCTTTGAGTACCTTCCATGGTGCCTTACCATCTAACCAGTCATTTAGCGTCCTAGCAGGTTCAACACCCAAGCCATCCAAAACCGTTTGACCCTTTGTTGATTTAATTAATCGCTTTAGCATGAAACGTTCAACCGCTTCGGAATCTACGTTCAAAGGAGGAGGATGAGAATGAATGAATTTCCTAATGTGACGAGTTAATTTTTTGCGAAACTCTCTTTCTGTTGTCTCGTTAGAAACTGGTCCAATTATTGCACCCATATCAAATGGTGTTGGCATTTCAATTTCTCCAGATAGCAAAGAAGCATAACCCGATCGAATGGCTTTTTGTAATTCTGTTGTTTCAAAGTATTCGGCTTTATCTGACATCATTCGAAGAGTGCCTGATTGAATTCTCTTCATTGCAACTTCTGGGTCACAATCTACCCAAATACATAGGTCTGGAACTAAAGCCGCAGAGTTGATTTGTGCTACACGATTTACACCTAACGAGCCTACAATCCCTTGGTAAACTAGGGAGGAATGAACGTTTCTTTCACTGACTACAATCCTACCTTCTTCCAATCGAGGGAGTATCCAACCATGGGAATGATCAACTCGATCTGCGGCAAAAAATCCAGCTTCTTCCTCAGGGGTGTGGATTTTTTGCCTTACTGAATCGATCGCTAATCTACCGAGAGGATGATCGCGACGTGGCTCACCGGTAACCTCTACAGATGTGAAACAAAACTCCCTTTCGAGTACCTCTGCAACCACCTTTGTTGCAAGGCCTTTACCGGAGCCATCACCTCCTTCTATGGTGATAAGATACACATCAAACCTCCAATATGCCGAACTGTTTGCGGCTGAGGTAGGTAAGGCCCATACCTAACAAAATGAATAATGGTCCAATAAACATCAAACCCTGACTCCAAAGTCCGAGGTATGCAAGAAATTGTGTTCGGAAATGATTTCTGCCATTGTACGCCTCAATACCACCTAAGATTCCGAAAATTCCTGCAAATAATGTGAAGCCACCAATTATCGAGGTGATTAGGACTGATTCGGCAAGATAACTCTCTCCACGCATATCCAAATCTTCAATGCCTTCACCCTCGGTTAATGTAATAATAATCTGAGTATGATCTCCTGGAACCAACATAACACGTTGAGTAATGTGACCAGGATATTCAACCACCAACATCGATGAACTTCGTTGTACATCTTGTATTGAAAATCTACCGCTTGAGTCAGTAATGTCCCGACCTATCTCAAGTTCTTCATCGTTATAGAGAATTATCGTCACCTCATCCATACCTTCTCCACCGGATGAATTGTTTACTAAAGCGGCATAAACTGCTCCATTCACATCTGCTTTACTTCCTGAGTCATCAAGCTGGCCATTGAGTACATCTCCGATATCTGCAGTGATGTGAAGGCTACCTGTCAAAACTCCAAGCATACTTCCAAAGATGATTAACAAAGCACCTGCTATCCTAGTGGCAGGATCTATGGAGAGGTCTTCCAGCCACCATTCAAAGCGAGTTCTTCGAGATTCTTCACCCTCGGCCATGCTGTCCGCCCTCCTACTCATCCTCTGAGACAATAGACGGCTTCTGAGTTTGCCGCTTTGAGATTGACGCGTAAATGACCAATATCATTATTGATAAAGCAAGAAAATGAATCAGACCTATCCCCTCGTTATTCTCACAATTCATACAATCAGTTGGAGTTTCACCAGATGGTTCAACCTGGCAACTGGGTGATAAGTCAACAAACTCAATTTTCACCTCATAATAATTTGACCAGTTCTTTCCAGTAATCCAATAATTTCCTGTTTCAGAGTCCCAAGCAATTCCATTCAAGACTCCTGATGAATCGGTCTCATACTGATTTCGTATGGAACTGAAATCGACCTTCTGGCAAACATGACCATTTGAAGTGTGAATCAGATAAATCGAGTCGTCGAACCATCTGTTGGCGAGAATGTCGCCATTGCTTCCAATACATTCCAATTCATTCCACCTCTGGCTTGGCCCACCACCTAGCAAAACTTCTATTGATTTATTAAATGAAATTGATGAAGAATTGGAATTCTTTAGTTGACCTGTCCCATCGGAAATCCACAACCCTGTTGTTTGAGAATTGCAGACCCCCCATCCCTCTCCTTCATAGGAAAAATTGCCTATTTCCTCAAGTGAATCGATGTCATAAATCAAAGCAATATTTTCTTTCCAAGTTAGTTGAATTATAGTATTATTCAAAATTGTTAAACCCTCGCCGAAAAAAGATTCAGAAAGGTTGTACTGAGCCTCTATTTGGCCACTTTCCATATTCACTATTCTTACGCTAGAATGACCATATAATCCTGTACTTTCGTATAATTTACCGTTGTGAATTTCTAACCCTTGCGTGAAAGCAGATTCATCATGAGGAACAACATTGATAATTTCAGGTTGTATTTCGACAACTTCCCAAACGTCAGGGGTCTCTGCATTCAAATTTGAAACGGGAAAAATCAATGATGAAAGAATGCATATTACGATTACAACATAAGGTCTGATGGCAATTGGTGAAGGACGAGTAGAGAATCGGCCCTTCGGGCCGGGTACGTCCGAACGATGCTCCATCGATGTTATAGCGGGTTGAAGCGGGGCTTGAACCTGTCCTATTGCTGAGGTGCGTCATGTTGAGTTACTTGAAGCCACGTTCAAAGCCAACAACTTCGTTGTTGTTGATATGGTTGATGCTGGGTTCTCTGATGTTACCAATGGTAGGAGCGAGTAGCGAATCTGCTAACGAAGAAATTCCCGCTCAATTCGGTGACCTAAGCGATTTCAGTCCCGAACAGGATGGTCATGCATATATTTTCAATGACGAACAAAATCCAGTTTATTCGGCATTTGGCTATCTAAAAAAGCAGTGGATTGAAAATGGATATCCGAATTTAATCGACCCTTTTGCGGCTTCTTCCCAGAACTCACGGTCTAGCAATGGCACTTGTTCAAATGCATGGCAAGTCGATGACACGGACACCTTTTCCACATCTAGTGGGTTAGTTTCAGCCACAGTAAAGAAAATATCTGCAAGCTCGGCTATTTTTGTTGAGGATGGAGTAGTTATTCCCTCAACAACACTCAATGACATAACATCGACTTGGGAATCGACAATTTATCCAACAGATACTACCTACTTCGGGACCGCTCCTGATGTGGACAATAATTGTCAGATTGAAATCCTAATTTTCCAAATCGATGGCGGAGGTGGCATTGGAGGTTATTTCGACCCCAACGTTGCCAATCAAAGAGAAATTATGTTTGTTGATTCAGGTGATTTAAGTTGGAGAAACACGATTATTGCTCATGAGTTTCAACATCTACTTCACAATGCAAGAGATCCATTCGAGTACATTTGGTTAGATGAAGGGGCTGCTGATATGGCAGCTTACCTCTGCTTTGGTGTGACCAACACCATCTCAGGGCATGCAAATGAATGGTCACAAAATGCCAACATGAGTGTTCGTTGGTGGAATCAAAGAATAGCAGATTATGGTGGAAGTTTCATGTTTGTGATGTATTTAGCCGACAAACTTGGAGGAGGTACAGCGATTTCTAGACTGGTTGCCGACACTGCTACAGGCGGAGTCGGAGTTGAGAATTTAGCAAGAAATCCTGAACCCGGTTCAACTGCAATAGGAACTACCATGTCGGATATTTTCGCTAATTTCACCGCTGCAGTCAGCCTCGATAGTGCCCAAGGTGCATTTGGATTTTCAAATATCGCAATGACCGCAGGATGTGTTACCGGATTTATTTGCAAAGTACAAATGAGTGGCTATCAAGATCAATGGCAATCGACCTGGGTTAGTCCTTCACAAGAACTTGAGGGATGGGGAATGAGGGCTTACAAGTTTGCGGGAGGAACTGGGGCTCCGCTTAATTTAATGGTTCAACCAACCAATTTTGGAGTAACTGGAACTGTAATGATCAAAGATTCTGCAACCGGAAGCTGGACGATGGATAGATTGAGAATTGATTCTGCAACCGGAGCGGGTACAGCCTTAGTTCACGGATTTGGCAACACATCGAGTGAAGTTTGGGTAATTGTTTGGTATGAGTCTCAAGTCACCGATTGTGATTACAACTTTGCTAGTTGTGGCATTACAACCGGCTCTTATCCAACTACAGACATTGTAGTCCAAGCGGGGCTGATTACAAGTCCAGCAGAAGTAGACATAATCGAAGTTACAACTTTGGATAGAGATGAAAATAATCTAGATGATAGTGTCCAAATCGATTTACAGGTCACCTCAGATGCATTCTTTGAGATTATTGAGGTTACATTTGAGGCCTTTGTCAATAATACATTACGTGATTCAATAACATTCTCGATGACTGCAGGTAATAGTGTCCCGAACCCAGAATCAATTTGGTTTACTCCGCCTGAAAGTGGGGACTGGACTTTTGGAGTAGACATTAGAGATGTAAGTGGAGAGATTACAGATACAGCATTTACTCTTCCAATTGCACTTGGGAATATGGAACCTGTGGCAAGTGGATCTACATCAACAGGAACTACTCAAACATGGTTACCTGTAAATTTCTTTGGTGGTGGTTACGATGTCTGGGGATTTGGCCAGATTAACGGATCCTACGGGCATAATCAAACACCAATGGCTTACAACTGGGATTTGGGAGATAACACCACTTCAAGCCTAAAGAATCCAATTCATTATTACAATGAGACTGGCACTTACAACATTCAATTAAACGTGGTGGACATTGGTGGATTCTATTCTCAAACTCAAACATGGATAGTAAATGTAACAGATACAACAGAGCCAATTCCGGAGATTCAGGTCGACGGAGTCCCGATAACCGATGAAATTGTACTTTTCACAGACCAAAGGGTACTTTTCTCTGCTAGAGGCACCTTAGATAACGTACCCCATGATGAAATTGAGTTCACATGGAATTGGGGTGATGGAAATGACGAATCAGGTGTTGGACTAGTTGAAGCCAGCCATGCTTATGTCGATGGTAGCGCTGAAGGGACAGTTTACACTTTGACTCTGATAATTAATGACGGAACTTTTGTGGTGGAAGAGCAAATTTATGTCAGAATATTGAATCGTGTACCTCGACAAATTTTTGATGAAGAGTTACAAACATACACCCTAACTCCTCTCCAAATGCCAGATATTTTTACAGATGATGATGGGATAATAGTAGGATACCGGTGGGATTTTGATTCAGGAGTTAATTTCTCCACAGGAGGTATAACACCCACTTCTGACTTCTCCCAGACTATTTCTGTTGACCAAAATCCAACTGTTGGATGGAATACGCCTGGTATGAAAACGGTAACTCTTGAAGTTACAGATGACGATGGAAATACATCCGCGACCACCATAATGGTTCGTGTATTGAATCAGAGGCCAGTTGCAGTATTCGATCGACCTTCTGATGGGACAGTTGAAACTGAATACTTCTTCGAGAGCTTATCCTTCGATCCCGATGGAGATACCTCTCTGCTAGAGACACGATGGGAGATTTCAAATTTAGAAGAAGAAATTGTCAATTCATCATCGATTTACTATACATTTACTGAACCTGGATTGTATACGGTTTCCTTGACGGTTGTCGATGAACTTGGAGCAGAATCTGCTACCAAATCCTATCAAATTAGAATTGCAAATCCACTTCCAGTTCCAATGATTGAATTCTCTCAACCCAGTGAGAATGGTAGCGCCTTACTCAATATCCCCACAAATGAGGAAGAAGTAACTTGGTGGGTTCCATTCGTATCTAGTGGAGGGGCGTTCATTGCACCAAACTGTCCATTGAAGCTGGATGGTTCGGGAAGTTTTGACTCGGACCCTATTTTTGCCGGAAAATCATCAACAGATCCAACCAATTCAGATTGGAATGGTATAACCCGCTGGATTTGGGATTTTGGAGATGCAACGCCTCAATTAGAGGGGCCAATAGTTTGGCATTCTTGGAATCGCCCTGGAACCTATATTGTGACTTTGACAGTGGTAGACGGATTTGAAACGGGAGACACCAATACGACTTCATTTACAGTCTATGTATCAAGTGCGCCAGAAATTGAATCGATAGACCCAATTGACTCTGATTACGTAACAGAGGGAGATTTAGTAATTTTGAATCACAGCGCATATGATATAGACCTAGACGAGGGAATCGACGCTTGGTTAGATTCTGATGCTAATTTCGATAGCGATGGAGATGGGGTAACAACCAACGACAAAGATATGAGTTTGACCGGAGAGTTGTCGGTTGATTGGGACCTCAACGCAATAATCGATTCGGACCTAGACGGAAATCCGGAAAATGATTTCCTTTGGGCAAATATGACTTGGGACCAAACTGGAGAAGTACGGCTAATATTGCAAGTATGTGATGGTGTTGGAGTTTGTAGTTCTGAGGACTATATCATTAGTGTACTTTCTGCAGACAAGGAGACTCAGCAAAAGTCGTGGGATGAATTAACTTGGAGAGATTTCATTCCCAATAAAGAGAGTGGGGGCCTTCTAGCACTTGTTGCCATGGTCCTTGTTCTGGGCTGGTTAGTAATGAGGCAGAAAGATGAAGAAGAGATTGATGCCGAGGAAATGCTTGAGACCTACGATGTCCAGGAAGTAGAAGCAGAAGGCGGTCTACCAGGCATGGATCAGCATACACCCCCTCCACAACCGAAGTATCTGACGGTTGACGAAAGAAGGAACAAAGAGTCTGGATACGTCCGCCCCATCAGAACTCGGAGGCGCTGAATTGAATAATTTCGTTCAGAAAATTTTTGCAGGAGGATTTAGCCTAGGGCTACTTGCCCCAATGCTTGCTATACTTCTTGTCTCGGTAAACCCAGTTGTTGCATCAGGAAACGATTGTTCTGTATCTCCCGATGTTGGATTTAACTCAACTCTTGCCGAGGTAGTGGAAGTTGATGATGACCCCTGGAATTGGTGGGGCAATCCCACTCCCGAGATAGAACTTGAGCCACTAAGTGAGGATTTGTATGTTGAGATTGACCTTGCATCAATGCACTCCCAAGCTTTGCGTCTTGAGTTAATTACAGGTTACTCTTACACATTTTGTGTGGAGTTTCATTTAGATCCAGATAACCCTCCAACAGATGACCCTAGGGGTGATGTGTATCTTTTTGACTCAGCAAATTGGTTCCGATACCAGCAAGAATATGACATGGTGAATAGTGAGTTCGAAACCCCTGAGGAGATTATGGATTTCATCCCGGTTGAATGGCGTGACATGGTAGTTTTCCTTCCATTTAGAGACACCCATGCTTACGAAAATAAACGAACTACTAGCTTCTCGACTGCACTAGATAATGACAAAAAATCGTTTGTCTCCTTCTTTGGAAGTAGTGATGATTCGGAATACTTTCTTGCATTAGATAGTTGGAATAATACCAGACCTAATGATGCTGCAGCGGTAGATGGAGACATGATTGTTCAAGTTTGGATAGATGTTGAAAAACGATTAACTCTGCCTAAGTTTACTGCTTACATATTGGTTGGATTACTACCTTTAAGTTGTGTTATTGTTCCAATACTCCTTCATTCCAGGTATCACTCAAGCGGAAATGAGGCAGTTGAGGAACAGAAAGAATCGGTGCCTTTGCTGGAACAGTAATCAATCGTAATTGAGCATCTCCCAAGCGATAAGTAGGTCAGATGCGTTTATCCTTCCTTGAGATGAGAGATGAGACCCAGTCTCCATAGTGGAATAAACTAGTTCTTGATTTAGTAATGGAGCGTGAATTCTAGTCCAATCTCCGCCTGCTCCTATTCCCATAATGGCTGTTTTGTTTCCTGATTCTTTAATCATCCATGCAGCTTCAAAGAGCTTTAATGCAGAATTTTTTCCATTGGTAATGTAGCACACTTTGATGATATCACCAGAATCTGACATTTCCTCTATGTCAGAAATAATTTCTGATGCACTGCTGGGCTCATCTTGGAAATGAGTTGAAGAAATGATATTGGTTTTACCACTAGCAATTTTTCTTAGTTCAGTACGAGTTTTTGAATCAATGTCAGACTCGAGATCGATCCAACTCACACCACTGTCGATAGCGGCCCTGAGGACCGAGATTCTCTCTTCTTCTGTTCCCGAGAAATGGCCTCCTTGCCGTTCAGGACGACAAGTTAGAACAACTGGTAAATCGATACCTCCTTTGAAAGCATCTAACGCCTGAGATAAATCAACTGAATCAAACGGTTTTGGGATGTATTCAGGTGCTGAATAAGTAGTCCTTCTCTGATCTTTTTCCTCTTTTGAGTCGCTATCGGATTGAGGTTCAGAGAATTTTTCTTCAACCCAAAGTTTGTCCAGGCGAACTTCACAGAGGTCAGCGCCTACAGCGGTAGCTCTGGCTGCATCTGCGAGCATTTCATCAACTGTGCAACCGGAGAGGGTTACACAGATGGTCGGTCTTCGCATCGAGTCGGCGACCGGAGAGGTCTGTTTAACCATATTTGTTAGGCTATACCCCTCCTATGGAGGGGTGAATCGATAGATTTACCTCTAATTTACGAATTTTTAGCACCCTCACTAGGGAGTATTGATTAACCTCCCCTTGTTAGAAAATTAAGTGGACGCCTGAGGGTTCCTTCGGAACCCTCAGAAAATTGGAGATGTAATTATGGCTGACGAGTATGGAGCAGATAGCATTCAGGTCCTTGAAGGACTAGAAGCAGTACGAAAAAGGCCGGGGATGTACCTAGGAGACCCGCATGACGGGTCTGCTTTACACCACTGCATATGGGAAGTCGTCGACAATGCAGTAGATGAGCACCTAGCTGGCCACAACCCTACTATTGAAGTCGATTTGAATCTCGATGGTTCAATCAGCGTCAAGGACCATGGGCGAGGAGTACCTGTCGAAATTCATCCAGAAGAAGGAGTTAGTGCGGCTGAGGTAATTATGACAAAATTACACGCAGGTGGAAAATTTGACAATGAGGCGTACAAAGTAGCAGGTGGACTTCACGGAGTTGGGGTTAGCGCAGTAAATGCGGTCTCTGAATGGCTTCATTTGGAAATTCATAGGAATGGGAAGGTTTGGGAACAGCATTACAAACAAGGAGTGCCGGACTCGGAACTAAAATCTACTGGAGATACAGAAAATACCGGCACGAAAGTATCATTTAAGCCCGATTTGACTATATTCAGCGAAGTTGTTGATTTCGATTTTGAACAGATTAACACTAGGCTTCAACGGACAGCGTTTCTAAACGGTGGTCTGCAAATCATTCTCAGAGACCTCCGAGGAGAGGATCCTTTGGAAATCGACCACACTTATGATGGAGGTCTCAAAGAATATGTCACTCAGATGAATTCTAAGAAGAATGCGATTCATGATGAAGTGGTTCATATCTTCGGTTCGAAGGACGGAGACAAAGGTGAAGTTCACGTCGAAATAGCCTTGCAGTGGACTGATTCTTACTCTGAAAATATTGATTGTTTTACAAACATCATTCACAATGCAGATGGAGGGACTCACATGTCAGGTCTACGGAGTTCACTCACTAGAACTGTAAATTCATACGCTCAATCTAGAAACCTTCTAAAGAAATTGAGTGGACTTTCCGGTGATGATGTTCGTGAAGGATTAGGCGCTGTTGTATCAATCAAACACCCAGACCCCTCTTTCAACGCTCAAACAAAAGCCAAACTTGTGACTAGCGAAGTTGCTGGAATTGTAGAACAGATTGTCAATGATAAATTGGGGGAACATTTCGAAGAGAACCCCTCCGTTGCAAGAGCCATAGTAGACAAAGCCGTTCTCGCAAGTAAAGCAAGAGAAGCGGCGAGAAAGGCAAGAGATTTAACACGACGAAAAGGAGTTTTGGAAGGCGGTGGACTTCCTGGCCAATTAGCTGATTGCCAATCTAGAGACCCAAATGAGTGTGAGATCTATATTGTGGAAGGAGAATCCGCAGGAGGTTCTGCCAAAACTGCTAGAGATCGACGAACTCAAGCAGTTTTGCCACTAAGAGGTAAAATATTGAATGTGGAAAGGCAGAGAAGAAACATCGCTAAAGTCTTCACTAACGAACAAATTCAGAGAATGATAAGGGCTTTAGGAGCAGGAGTTGGTAATGACGAGGATGATGAAGGCGCCTTCGATCCCGAGAAGTTAAGGTATGGCAAAATCATAATCATGTGTGACGCTGATGTAGATGGAGCACACATTAGAACATTGATTATGACCTTCCTGTGGAGATTTATGCGAAGAGCAATCGAAAATGGAAATGTGTACATTGCTGCACCGCCATTGTTTTCAGTCGCTAGAGGGAACCATGTTGAATGGGTTCATAGTGAAGAAGAATTAGACCTTACAGTTAAGAGATTCAAGAAAGAGGCACCCTCGGCAAAAATTTCCGTTCAAAGATACAAAGGTCTGGGTGAAATGAATCCTGAGCAACTTTGGGAGACTACAATGGATCCAGAAGTGCGAAGAATGATGCGAGTAGAAATCAAAGATGCAGAGGCAGCAGACAATTTATTCTCCGTTTTGATGGGAGAAGATGTTCCTGATCGAAGAGCGTTTATCGAACAAAATGCGTCAGAGGTGACGTCTTTAGATATTTGAGGTGATGAAATGAGCGAAGATTTGCAGAGAAGATTCGTCTCCGATGAGATGAAAGAAAGTTACATCAATTATGCTATGAGCGTTATTATTGGGCGTGCACTTCCTGATGTTAGAGATGGTTTGAAACCCGTTCACAGACGTATTTTGTGGGGTATGCACCAAGCTGGACACACCCACGAAAAGAGTTACAGCAAATCCGCTAGGTCCGTCGGAGAAGTCATGGGTAAGTATCACCCACACGGTGATCAAGCACTCTATGACACAATGGTTAGGATGGCTCAAGATTTCTCACTACGCTACCCTCTAGTAGATGGCCAGGGCAATTTTGGTTCCATCGATGGAGACCCCCCTGCAGCAATGCGATACACAGAAAGTAGGCTAGATCGATTATCCTCACACATGTTAGATGACATCAATAAAGATACAATCGATATGATTGCTAATTTTGATGAAAGCGAAATTGAACCCACAGTTTTACCCTCAAGACTACCTAATTTACTGCTTAATGGAAGCGACGGAATAGCTGTTGGAATGGCTACAAAAATACCTCCACATAACCTAAACGAAGTTGCTGCAGCAGTTCAGTTCCATACTGAGAAGGTGATGGAAGAAGACCGAAAGCGATCTTTAGACACACCGCCAAAAATTGATGCAATTGAATACATGGAATACCTCAAAGGGCCTGATTTCCCTACCGGAGCCACCATTTATGGAATCGATGGAATTCTCGATATGTATCGAACTGGACATGGAAGGTTTCACATTCGCTCAGATGCCGAAGTAAGAGATGATTCCTCAGGAAAGAGGATTATCATCACCTCAATTCCCTATCAAGTCCGCAAGGCTGGAATGCTCAAGGGAATTGCTGACCTTGTAACAAAAGAAACCATCAAAGGGATACGAGACATTCGTGACGAGTCAAGCAAAGAAGGGATAAGAGTAGTAATCGAGGTGAAAAATAATGCAGACCCTCATGCGATTCTAAATCAACTATACCAATCTAGTAGATTACAGGAATCTTATTCTGCAAACATGATGGGGATTCTAAATGGCGCTCCCGTTCAATTAGACCTATCGACAATCATCCACACCTATGTTCGTCATCGAGAAACTGTTATTGAGAGAAGAACTCAATTTGAGCTGAATAAAGCAGAAGCTCGCGCCCATATCCTCGAGGGATTAATCGCAGCACAAAAAAGAATGACTGAAATTATAGAAATTGGAAGGAATTCTGATTCCCGTGACCAATTTGAGTCATACCTAAGAGGAGAGGAAAAATATCCTAAAATTAAGCGATTCGAATTTTCAGCGAAACAAGCAAAGGCGATTGCTGAGAGGCGATTATACCAATTAACTAAACTAAACGTAAAGGAAGTTGAAGAAGAATTAACTAAACTTCAGGATGCAATAAAGGAATACAATTCAATTTTAGATAGCCGAAAAAGGAGGCTTGAAATTCTAATTTCTGAACTTCGGGAAGTTGTTGACAAACACGGCGATGAAAGGAGAAGTCACATCGATCCAACTCCACTTTCCATGGATAGAGAAGATTTGGTAGCAGAACGCGCTTTGGTGATTTCTCTCACACAAGACAACTACATCCGACACCTACCAGTCGAAGCGTTCCGTCTCCAGAATAGAGGAGGAAAGGGGCTCAAGGGCGTAGCCACAAAGGATGAAGACGCTCCAGCTGCAATTGTGACCTGTTTTTCCAAAGACAGATTACTAATTTTCACGGATCAAGGTAGAGTTTACGGATTACGGGCTTGGGAAACCCCTCTTGCAAGCAGATATGGAAGAGGCACACATATCCGTAATTTGTTACAGGGAATTAGAGAGGATGAGAAGGTTGTCTCTATCTTACCTATGGATAGGGAACTTATCGAAAATCCTGAAGGAAACTATCTCATTTTCGCTACGAGCCAAGGCCGAATTAAGCGCAGTCACCTCTCAGACTACGTGCGAATAAATCGAAACGGAAAATATGCGCTAAAATTTGCCAGTGAAAGCGATTCATTAGTGCAAGTTAGGCCTGCAACTGATTCAGATCACGTAGTTCTGGTATCCTCAGGAGGTTATGCATGTAGATTCCTGCCGGCAGAAGTCAAGACCAGAACCGACCCCTCGAGTGGTGAAATTCAAACTACCCATACAGTAAGAGTACAAGGTAGAGTTAGCCAAGGAGTAAGCGGAATGAAATTACAATCAGGAGATAGTGTGGTCGGTATGATAGTAACCGACGATTTCAACACTAGTGTTCTGACCATTTCCAAATTTGGTATGGCAAAGCGTAGTCGATTAGGATCAGGAAGTATGATTCAAGTTACTGAGGAAGATGGATCAGAAGTTCTTACAGAAAGTGGAGAACCATTAATGGAAAGAGACGGCTATAGGAAGACTAACAGAGGCACAAAAGGTGTTCGAACTATGGCTCTGTCAGATGAGGACAGTATAGTTGGAGTCAGACAAGTTCCTGACCTTTCTGATCAATTATTCATGCTCACAGGAAGTGGTATGATGATTCGAATGCCTGCAACACAAACTAAGGAAACTTTGGGTAAAGTCACCAAAGGAACGAGAATAATGGAACTTAGAGGCTCGGATAAAAAATCTCATGTTGATGAAATTATCTTCGTTGCTAGACTTCCAGCAGAACTTATTGATGATGGCGATGATGATTCCGAAACCTCTAGTGAAGAGGAATGATTGCAACCGCTCGGCTTAAGCCCGAATCTAAGGTCGCCGAAACACTGCGGCAGTCGCATAGCCTGGCCATTGCGCTGGATTGCTAATCCAGTGGTGTTTCACCTCGGGAGTTCGAATCTCCCCTGCCGCGCCAAAAATCCAAAATTTTCAATACACAAAGTTAAATTGAAAATAATTTGAGTCGGAGTGATTTTAATGCCTTGGCATGAAGTGATTGATGCTAATTGGAAAGAAGGCAAAATGGAAATGAAAATAGTTGATGGAAACCCAATTCTACTTGGATTCAAGGATGGAAATTGGTTTGCTACTGAGGCTCTATGTCGACATATGAGGTGGCCTCTCGCATGGGGAGGCAAAGTTACCGATGAGAACTGTATCCGTTGCCCCCTCCATCAAACCACACATAATTTAGAAACCGGAGACTTGGTTGATTGGGCACCTTTTCCAATTTTTCCACCATACGGTAAGCTGGTCGGAAAAATGTCGAAGAAAAAAGACTTGAAAATCTATCAAACGAAAGTCGACGAAGGAAAGATTTGGGTAAATTTACCTTAGAACGCAGAATCATTCATTCGCTGGACTGCTCTTCATCAAATATGGAAATACTCGGGCTGCTGTCGATCACGGCCACGGGAATTGTAATACTTGGATTCATTTTATTGATCGCTTTATGGGTTAGAGTTCACAAATTAAGACCTTCAAACGATCGTTCTTGGGTAAACGATAATTCAAGAAATGCCAGAATTGATTTTGATGGGGATTTGGCAAAAATAACAAATATTCGTGATTTTAATTGGCGGACCACAAAAGATTTTGACGAAAGATGGATTGATGAGGAATTCGATTTAAGCACAGTAGATTCGATTTGGTTGACATTGGAATATTTCGACCCGAGGCATAAACAGATGGCACATACAATTCTTTCTTTTCAATTCGAAGATGGTAGACGTCTAGCCTGTTCGATAGAGGTCAGAAGAGAAAAAGGAGAAGTTTACCACCCCATCAAGGGGCTCTTTAGGGAATACGAATTGATCTATGTATGGGCCACAGAGAGGGACGTTATTGGAGTTAGAACTCGCTGTAGAAGACACTCAGTCACCCATCTTTTCAAGGCAGTAGTTCTGGGGCCCGGAAATGAAAGAAGAATGCTTGAATCATACCTAAGAAGGACAAATGAACTTGCAAAAAATCCAGAATGGTATAACACATTAACAAATACATGTACAACAAATATTGTGAGACATGTGAATGAAGTTTATCCAAAAAGGGTTCCAAAGGCCCTATCCATATTGATGCCAGGTCTAAGCCCAAAGATGCTGGAACGAGCAAACCTGATTGAAATGAAAGGTACTTTGGAGGAAACATTAGTCGCCTGTGAAATTGATGAAAAAGCAAAATCTTGGAATGGAGAGGATGACTTTGGTGATGTTATTCGCTCTTGAGACGGAGCGATTTTTTCTCATTTTATCATCGCTGGGTTGAATTGGTTTGCCTCTATGAGAGGCTGTGCTCAACATACCTGAGATGAGCCTCTCTGGCAGTCGCGAGTGGCGATTACCACCATCAAAAAGCCATATTATTCGATGGTTGGCAATGATAGCACAGAGTAATTCCAGTTGCTTATTGAAGCTTGAAAACAAACCTGGAGAAGATGCTTATTCAATGTTAAATTGCCTAAAGGAAATGGGTTTGAAGGTAGCTCAACAAGAAAATGGCTGGTTTATTGAACCTCCCGCACAAGGGCTGATTAGCCCGAAAATTACACTGGATTGTGGCAATTCGGGTACTGCTGCAAGAGTTTTGACTGCAATTGCCGCAACAATGGGAGAAGAGATTAGAATAGATGGAGATGAGTCACTCCGAAATAGAACAAGTCAACTTAGTATCGTTCTGAGGTCGTTAAATGTTGAAGTGGATAATGATGCCCTACCTGCAATAATTGATGGAGAAATGAGCGGTGAAGCGGAAGTGGATCTTAGCGAATCAAGTCAACCACTAAGCGCACTAATCCTCGCATCCCCAAATCTAGAAAATGAAATTCAGATTAAGGCAATAGGAGAGGCGGTTAGCAGAGGATATCTAGGTTTAACTTTCGATATTGCAAGGACTTGTGGTTGTCCCTTTGAAATGAGTTCAGAATTACTACTCAAAAGTTGGAAAGTAAACACGCCAAGTGAAGTTGAGGTGCCTCCAGAGCTAAGTTTGTTCCCTATGGCAATTCTGTTAGAATTATTGCACAAAAAATTAAGATTGCAAACAGAATTAGCAACATATGACCCTTTGCTTTTGTTGGCTTTTGATGCAATCGATAGAGCTAATGGAGGAGAAGTTGATTTGCGTGATGCGAGTGATTTGGTGACCCCAGCAGCGGTTTGGATGGCGTTATCACAAGGAGGAAAAATAACCGGAATTGCACACGCAAGAGGAAAGGAATCAGATAGAATTCTGAGAACGGTGGAATTGATGCAAGCCTTCGGGTTGAATGCAGAGGAGACGGAGGATGGAATATCCATTCCTGGCGGTCAAAATCCAACCGCTCCAATAAATCCAGTTGAGACGCACATGGATCACAGGCTAGCGATGGTAGCAATGATTCTTGCCAGTAAGGTCGGCGCAGATATTGTTAATGCCGAAATCTGTGAAGTATCTCATCCTGGATTTATCGAACAACTGCTAGCCTTATCTCAGCCATGACGGCCAAAATGGCGATCAAGATGTTTCATTGTCAATCTCAAAACCGTAGGTCTACCATGGACACAAGCCCATGGATTTGGGACTGTTCTCATGTCCTGTAACAATCGTCTCATTTGGGCTAGACTTAATTCTTCATTCGCCTTAACTGCACCTCTGCAAGAACGCATGAATGCAACATGATCTCGGAGTTTTGTTACCGCTTCAATTTCTTCACTATCATTATCAGTGCCCAGTAACTCTATGAGTAAATCTTGTAGGAATTCTTCAATTGAATCATTACCTAATAACACATCAGGAACTGCATTAATTTGTAGCCCTTCATTTTGAACCTCAAATTTAATTCCAAGGCTTTCCAAAATAGACTGACCTGAAACCGCTGCAGCTTTTTGTCTTGAGCCAACAGAGAGAAACACAGGAGTAACCAACTCCTGGCCTTCCCAACTAACCATTTGTTCACGTAATCTCTCATAGCGAATACGCTCATGAAGAGCATGTTGATCAATGATGAATAATTCTTCTTCGCCCTCCGCTAAGATGTAAGAATTCGCCAACTGGGTTAGCGGCCTCATCTCAGGAAGTTCAGGTATTGTCGAAGCCTCGGGTAATGGTTCATCAAGTGGAGATATTGAATCACCAATCGCGTGACGGTGTAACTCTCTTTCTTCGGAAGAAAGTGAAGGCGCGATTGGGTTAGTATCCATCCCTGGCAAGGTGTCTTGTTGAGTAACATATTCAGAAATTGATTTTGATTCTTCACGAGAAGGAGTTTCTACATTAGTACGGACGCTAGAAAATCTTGTTTGGACAGTTGGGTTTTCATTAACAGCACTTGCCCATTGTGGTAAATCATTATTTGAAACCGGAATTTGTGTCCCTTGTTTCTCCCCTATTCCTTCAAGAACGGTTTCACCGCTAGATTCCGGTCGAGTTGAAATTTGAGAAAGTGTGAATTTTATCGAACGCTCCAATCGCTCTAAAACTCGCCATGAGTTTTTCAGCCGAACCTCTCTTTTTGTGGGGTGAACATTCACATCAACCTCATCTGCTGGGAGTGTCAGTGAAAGAACTCCGATGGGATGTCTTCCTACCATCAATCTAGTATGATACCCTCTTCTAACAGATTGTAGGAATGGAGCAGCAGCCACTGGCCTTCCATTAACTAAAATATGAATGTCATCGGATCGACTTCTAGTCAGACCTGGCGGTGAAATCCAACCATTCCAACGTTCTTCACCGGGTGCATTTGTATCATCGGATGAGGTGTTTAGTGGAATCAAATCAGCAGAAGTTGTTCCAAACAGATCGTATAGACGGTCTTCGGTTGAATTTGCTGGAGGACAATCCAATACTTTTCTTCCATCTACATCGACTAGGATACCAGCATTTGGCTCTGCTAAGGCCATCTGTACACACACATCAACAATCGCGGCAGTCTCTGTTGATGGCCGCCTTTGAAATGAGAGACGGGCTGGAACTTTCTGGAATAAATTGACTACATCAATTCTAGTACCCGGTGCAATTCCTGCCGCTTCTACATCTCCAACTACTCCATTATCGACATGGATTTGAGCACCATCTTCCTGACCAATTCTACTTGCTACAGTTAGTTCACTAACCGCTCCAATCGATGAAAGAGCCTCTCCTCGAAACCCCTTCGTTTCAATCTTACCGAGGTCTTCGGGGCCGGATAATTTGCTTGTTGCGTGACGGGTTATTGCGAGTGGGAGTTCATCCTTTGGAATCCCATGGCCATCATCGATTACAGTAATTCTATCAAAACCGCCTCGTTCAATCTCAATTCTAATCCGAGTTGAACCTGAATCAATTGAATTTTCAACTAATTCTTTGACCACTTGAGCCGGGCGTTCAACGACCTCCCCTGCAGCGATTTTTCCGATTGTCAACTCGTCGAGTTGTTTGATTGAAACTCTGTCTGGCTTCTCTAAGGTTGCCATTTTCAATCCTCCAAGTACTTGCTATCCAGAGATTTTTGCATAGCCGAGCGCATTGCATAAAGTGCTTCAAGAGCCTCTCTAGGAGTTAGAGTATCAGGGTCAAGAGATTCTAATCTTTCAGCTATTTCCCTGAGGATAGGGTCTTCCTGTACTACAATTTCCTTGGTTGGGTCAGGAGTTGGTTGCGCATCACTAGTACTGGTTTGATTTCTTCCAGAGGGCAACATCCAACCATACAGACTAGATTGTCCCGATTCCCTCGAATCTGGTGTCCCATCACTTCCTGCTTTTGCACCTTGGGCTTGACTCTCAAGGAAGATTAACAGGTCTCTTGCCCTTTCTACGACCCCACTAGGAAGACCCGCTAAAGCGGCTACCTGAACACCATAGGAATCATCGCATGGACCATCGGCAACAGTGTGTAGGAATCTTATCTCTCCTTTGACATCAGCAACTTGAACGTGTACATTTACCAAGCCATCAATTTCGTCAGCTAAGCCGACCAATTGATGGTAATGAGTTGCGAAGAGGGTTCTGGCTCCAACTCTAGTAGAGAGGTCCTCAGTAACCGACCATGCTATTGCTAGACCATCGAAGGTAGATGTTCCGCGTCCTACCTCATCGAGTAAAATGAGACTTCTAGGTGTGGCTCTTCTGAGGATATGAGCCACCTCAATCATTTCCATCATGAATGTCGAACGGCCACGGCGCAAATCATCGTGAGCTCCAACCCTAGTGAATACACGATCAACAATTCCAATCCTAGCTTTTTCTGCGGGCACAAACGACCCAGCTTGAGCAAGTATTGTGATGAGGGCTGTTTGTCTAAGATAGGTAGACTTACCACCCATATTTGGACCTGTCAATAATAGGAACCTACGATTCTTGTCAAAACTGATTCCATTAGGAACAAATCGGCCATCACCTTCCAACACAGGATGGCGGCCGGAAACGATTTGCATGGTAGAATCGTGTTTGATTTCTGGACGATTCCAAGAGTGTTTTCTCGCATGATATGCAAAGGCAGAAAGCACATCTGAAGAAGCCACTTTACGACCTAATTCACTCAATTTTGCCGCTTGCGATGAAACTTCTTTTCGAAGTTCCAAAAATAGTTCATATTCGAGTGCTTTAGCCCTATCGTCAGCGGTAAGAATAACTTCCTCCCATTGCTTCAGTTCTTCGGTTGTAAACCTCTCAGCATTGGTCATTGTCTGCCTTCTTCGATAATCTTCTGGCACCTTATCGAGATGGGATTTTGTGATTTCAATAAAGAAACCAAACTGACGGTTTTGTTTGACCTTCAGGCTAGGAATATCTAATCTCTCTCGCTCTTTGGATTCAAAACCCTTCAACCAATTCGTACCTTCGCCAGCCTTTTGTCGAAAATCGTCTAATTGTTCGTTAACCCCAGAAAGGAAAATACCACCATCTCTTATTGTCATTGGTGGCTCAGGAACAAGTCTGGATGAGATATGATGCATTATTGGATCTAAATCTGTTAATCCTTCTGCACATTGATGAAGTAACTCAGAATCACCTTCAGATAACAATCCTTGGAGCCGTGGCATTCTCTCTAAGCAATCAGCCACGGCTACCAAATCTCTTGCATTAGCCCGACCATAAGCTAAACGAGTGGATAATCGTTCTAAATCACGCATTGATTTCAGACAATCACGAATGGAATCCAATCTACGCGGGGCACGAATTAAACTAGCAACTGCAGATTGTCTGGAGGCAATTCTCTCTGAATCGGTAAGTGGGCGTAGTATCCATTCCTTGAGTTTTCTACGGCCCATCCATGTTCGGGTACAGTCGATCGCTTGAACGAGAGAACCTTCTTTCTCACCAGCCAAGGTTTGAGTCAACTCTAGGTTACGAAGGGTTGTTTGGTCCAATACAAGATGTCCATCATCAGCGTCGAAATGAACTTCTCTCAATGGTACAATATCGATTAGATGTAACTTAGCAATATATCCCGCGGTGAGTCCGCAAGCCTCCATTGCTAATGGTCTACGGTCTAAGTCAACAGAACCTAAGTCAACCAATTCAAGGTGATCCTTTACTACCTGAAGATGTTGTTCTTTGTTACCTTCAGCAATGCTCATAGTAACTCCATCCAAAGTGTGTATTAACTCTCTAATTTCATCACTTTCTGCATCTCGGCGTACAAGCACTAACTCACTTGGAGACCATCTTTGTAATTCGTCTCGAAGTCTTTCGTAACGGCCTGCGCCAGAGTGCTCCTGCAACCATGCACGGCCAGTGGAAGAATCTAGGATTGCAAGACCTAGTCCGTCTCCGCGGGAAACTAATCCTGCAAGTAAACTTGAGCCGTCTTCACCAATTAGGTCTTCTTCATACAATGAACCAGGAGTGTAAACACGAGTGACAACTCTTTCGAGAATTTTTGAACCCGGTCGTAATTCTTCTTCTTGCTCACACAATGTGACTTTGTGCCCTGCTCGCAACATTCCTTGAAGGTAGGTTTCAACGGAATGCCACGGTACACCCGCCATAGGGACTGGATCATCGGCGTTTTTATCTCGACTAGTCAGAGTAATTCCTAGGACTTCAGAAGCGATTTCGGCATCCTCATAGAACATCTCATAGAAATCACCCATCCTGAAAAATAGTACAGTATCGGGGTGCTGCGCCTTTATTTCGGCAAATTGGTCAAGCATTGAACGCTTTGCCATACCAAATCCCTCCATCGCTTACGCTGCGCGTGGGCTATGCCTGTGAGCCTAGGGTGCATAAGCAATCCTGTGCGAACCTTCCCTTTGGGAAGGATTTGCCTGCTGTTAGAGCCTAGCTCCCGCTAGATTAGAAAGCGAACTCTCAAAATCTAATGAAAATGAGAGTTTTATTGGTTTACAACTAGCTTACCTTCGCCGTCGCGGAACTTGCCTGTTGCAATCATGATGATATCATAAAGTGCCCAAATTCCACATCCGCCGACTGTTATCAACTTCAAAACTCCAGTGCCGATGTGGCCTGAGTAAAATCGATCAACACCTAATCCGCCCAATAATAGGGACAAAACTAACAATATGGTCCAGTCTACGTCAGAATATTCTTCTTCCATCAAACCAAGCGGCTGCTCTTGTATGTTTAAAATGACCTCCGGCGTAGTAGTGATGTAAAACGACTTGCAATAGAACTGGATGTGCCTAAAATGGTCAAATTTTCGTATTCCGATTTAACAAAAGAGGATATCGAAGGTGTAATTGCTTCTGGAGCCTTAATCACCTCTGCGATTTTACCACATGGAGATATAGATGGCCTCAATCTATGCCCTCATTACCACCTTACGGGACATGAATGTCCATTTTGCGGAATGACTAGAGGATTCGTTGCAATTACTCATTTTGATTTAAAATCCGCATTGGATTTTAATTTAGGAACACCATTGATTTACTTAGCCTTCGTTTATCTTGCATTGCGATCTTTGGTACCCCTTGTTTCCGATATCAAAGAATTCAATGTTCCCAAACCAATCTACAATTTGTGGTTGATTTCTACAATAACTGTATTTGCAATTATGGCCTGGAATAGAGTAATTGTTCATCTATTTTGAACTCAGTACACTATTTGACCCAAGTCAATATACGCAGGTCTGAGGGCTTGCGATGAGTTTCGGGGATCAATGGCGAGTCCACGGACTAATGGTACTGGTTGTTTTCTCATGGGGGATGGCCTGGGCAGTAGGTAGAATCCTAGCATTAGGACTTCCTCCAGTGACTGGTGCTTGGCTTAGATACGTACTAACGATGATTTTGTTTTATGCTTGGTTTGCGGTTTTGGCATTGAAAGGAAAACAAGTAAATTGGCTTCCTAGCGGCTTTCAATCTTGGCGGACTTTAACCATAATTGCAGTAACTGGAGTACTCGGCTATCAACTACTTTTCATGAATGGCATGCAGCTTACTGCAGCTGGTGATGCATCACTAATTATCACATTTAATCCGGTTTTCACGGTGCTATTAGCAGCACCCATGCTTGGTCAACAAATTACCAGTAGAATGTTCATAGGGCTAGTATGTGGATTCGCCGGAGTTGCAGTAGTTACTGGCTGGAGCCCAAATACAGAAATCCCATTTGAAGATAGAATCCTAGGCGATTTCATGATTCTCCTAGCCGCTCTATGCTGGGCAATGACTACTAATAACACCAAGCGAATGATGGAAAGAAGAAATGGCGAACAAGAGGCAACAACATTGGAAATTGTCGTATGGTACTCACTTATTGGAACTGTTCTATTAACTCCTTTAGCCGCTTGGGAAACCTACCAATATGGTATTCCGAAACCGACCTCAGAGGATTGGTATGCAATCATCTATCTCGCTGCGATTTCAACCGTATTAGCCTACTATTGGTTTGCGATTGGAGTTGAGAAACTTGGAGCAACTGCTGCTGCATCTTACATATTCATGATGCCTGTTTTCGGGGTACTAGGCGGAGTCTTATTACTTGATGAAAACGTTGGATGGTCTCTTCTTCTTGGCTTTGTTCTAATCGTCATGGGAGTTAGAGTGGTTCAAGTTGAAAGTGAAAGATTGCGTGTTGGATAGAGGACTAACTTAGCCCCGTAGGGGCTGCACCTACCGTTATATACGGCGGGTAGGTCGGCCGAGCCCGAGGGAATTGAGATGGCACGCAAGCCGGCAAAGATGTACCGCCAAGTCAAGGGGCAGGCATACACCCGCCGAGAGTACACCGGCGGTGTACCAAATAATCGAATTCTTCGCTATCATATGGGCAATAGAAAGGCTGCTGAAGCAGGAGAATTCGAGGTGATTTTGGAAATGACTGTCGATAATGCAGTTCAAATCCGACACACCGCTCTAGAAGCGGCCAGAATGGTATCAAACTCAACAATTAGGGAAGCTGCAGGAGATATGGGATATGCACTTCGAATTCACAAGTACCCGCACAATATCCTTCGCGAAAACAAGCAAGCGACCGGCGCAGGTGCTGACCGTGTATCCCAAGGAATGAGACTGTCGTTCGGCAAGAATGTAGGAACAGCGGCTCGTGTACCAAAGAACGACGTAGTTGTCTCAGTTCATACATCCCCTGAATTCTATTCCGAAGCACGTGACTCACTTAGAAAGGCAGGAATGAAGATTCCAAGCCCTACCACTATTCGAGTAAAGAAGGGGCACGAAGCGCTTCGCAAACTAGGGTTAGTCTGAGGTTGATGCAATATGGGATCTAATGATCCTCTCAGTATTCTGCAAGAGTCCCTTAGGGGTGCTCCAATCATTTGGAAGGGCGAATACCCATACTTCATTCACCCAATATCAGATGGCATTCCAAGAATGGATCCAGAAGTACTTCGAGCAACTAGGGACCTAATTGTCTCGAGTGTTGATTGGTCGAAAGTAGACCTAATTGTGACAGTTGAAGCAATGGGTCTACCTCTTCTTGCAGCAGTAGGCGATGCTACTGGAAAACCTACAGTTGTAATTCGAAAGCGATCTTATGGTATGGAAGGAGAAACACGTGTTGATGTTGCTACTGGTTATTCTCAATCAACTGTTTACATAAACGACATCAAACCAGGAGAAAGAATCGTAATCGTTGATGACGTAATTTCTACAGGTGGTACTTTGGAACCTCTTATTCAACAACTCGAAGATATGGGTGTAATCTTACAGGATATCGTAATCGCTATCGAGAAGGGAGAAGGACGTGAGAGATTGAACCGTGAGAAACCCCATTGGCCAATCCGTTCACTGGCAAGAATCGACATTATCGATGGTAAAGTCGAGATTGTCGATTGAAATTGGGACGATTAAGTATCATCGTTGAAACCGCTCAAATACCAAACTTAGGACGGCAAGTTGGTTAACATGGACATGGAGCGTCATGATTTTCAGCTCGACGACCTAGTCGAGCGAATCAAAGACAACGACCATCGCTTGGTAGCATTACAAGTTCCAGAGGGTCTGAAAATGCAGGCTCTTGAGATGATGGACTCAATTGAAGAGGACTCAGAGGCAAAGGTAGTATTGGCTGCAGACCCTTGCTATGGTGCATGTGATTTAGTTCATGATAAAATGCGTATGATGGGCGTGGAATTAGTCGCACATATGGGTCACAGTGCAATGAATATCGATTCTGGAATGCCAACTCATTTCATACCTGTGACATATGATGGAGATCCTGAGATTGATCCTGTTGTACCAATACTAGCTAAGCACAAAGCAATCGCGGAAGCAAGGCTTGCCGAGGCTTCAATGCCATTCGACCTTAGCGAAGACGAAGCAAAAGAACGATTCTTAGATGCAGTAGGTAGAGTTGCACCTTTGTCGGGAACTAAATTAGGACTTGTTGGTTCTATTCAACACCTTCATCTTCTTGAAGATTACAAAGAGCGTTTTGAGAATGCTGGTTTTGAGGTTGAGATTCCAACTGGCGGGGCACGTCTGACCTTCCCAGGACAAGTTCTAGGTTGCAATTATTCAGGAGACGACCCCTCAATAGGGCACTACATATTCCTAGGTTCGGGAGATTTTCATCCAATTGGTTTAGTCATGCATACTGGTAAACCACTAGCATTACTAGATCCCTACACTGGTGAAGCAAGCGAATTATCTTTCGAACATATTGAACGGATTCTAAGACAGAGAATGGGATTGATTTTCTCTGTCGATGAGGCTAAGTCGTTTGGAATTCTCATCGGCGAGAAGCCTGGTCAAATGCGACGTAATCTTGCTATCAGAATGAAGCGGCTTCTCGAAAAACATGGACGCAAAGGATACCTTCTCGCACTAGACCATGTCGGTCCTGAACTAATCGACTTCTATCCCGTTGATGCCTTTGTCAATACTGCCTGCCCGCGTATAGCAATCGATGACGCGGTAAAATATGCTAAACCACTAATCACTCCTTTCGAATTGGAAGTAGCCCTTGGTGAAAAGCAATGGGAAAATGGTTACCAATTCGATGAAATCCCGTAATCAGTGGTTTTTGGATTCTCACGCGCGCGGGTCACACAAGCCTGTGTACGCGCGCGTTGGAGTAAATATCTCTAAGAACGGCGAGAGCACGACTCCCTTGAATGGCAGGATACCTCGACCGCATCGGAGCAGGCAAAGTCCTGCTGGACAAGGCCCCTCTGTCGTACGACTGGGTTCCGCCATCTCTGATAGGTCGAGATGAAGAATTGGGCGAGATGGCGGGTATATTCTCGCAAATTCAGAATCATGAAACCAGTTGTCAAGCGGTTGTAATGGGACCGGTTGGCTCTGGAAAGACAGTGATGACGCGGCGCTTTGCAGAAGATATTCAGCGTCATCTCGAAGGAAGGAGAAAGATTGTCATAACTCATGTCAATTGTCGTAATCATCCAACCGGCCCTCAAGTCTTGCAACAGATTGCACTCAGCCTTGACGAACGTCATCCAGAAAGGGGATTCAGTCCTGGTGAAATTATCCAATCGATTCGAAGAAATCTGATTTCATATGATAGCCATCTTCTATTAATTTTAGATGAGGCAGATGTCTTGGTAAATCGCGATCAATCAGATCTAATCTACAAACTACTTCGAATCGACGAAGGAAAAGAAACTCAAGGGACTATGTCGATGATTATGGTCAGTCAAAATTTGTCATTGATGAAACTCTTTGAACCTGCAATAATTTCCAGACTAGGACAATCAAATATCGTTGATATGAAACCATACGACGCAGAGACACTAACTGGAATCGCCAAACAGAGAGTCGATGTGGCCTGTAAGACAGGTTCTGTAGCTGAAGAAACTCTGACTAAAATCGGCCAATTCGCTTCTGAGTCAGGAGATGCTAGAATGGCAATTGAATTGCTAGATGCAGCCATTCGTCGAACTGAGAAAGACGGTCGTGGAGAAGTAATGCCAGACGACGTAAGGCCTAGCACCTTGCGTAAGGCATCGCTAGAACCAAGTTCAGTTGACAATCTATC
>DAOJ01000081.1:0-185 GCA_002502365.1 Euryarchaeota archaeon UBA106 | reverse complement strand
GAACAGGTATCTAGCGGAGATGCACACAAACTCTACTTGCTAGTCTGTGAAGAATACGAACTAAAATCACGAAGTTATACGACTTTTTGGAAGCATCTGAAAGCTTTGGAAACCGAAGGACTAATCGAAACCAAGGCTGCTAATACCAACGTTGGAAGAGGTAGAACTCAATATATCACAATGAA
>DAOJ01000040.1 GCA_002502365.1 Euryarchaeota archaeon UBA106 | reverse complement strand
AACTTGCAAGTGAATTACCCCTAGCAGAATTCCAAAGAAGACCCCCATCAGAAGCACATATCTGCTCTCTATGCCCATTCAGTAGGGGGGATTTGCCGATATGCAATCATCTGCCAGAGGAAGAATGAAGCCTCCAATTTTGTAAAATTAAGTGAGTTTGTTCTAGGGAATAATCCATTTGCCTAAACAATAGCCCAAGACCATGCCAGTAGATCTAGATAGCATGGCAGAGAATGCTGACAGAATTTGGGAAGAATCTATTCTTCCAAGTCTTTCGGAATTTATTGAAATTCATGCTCTCTCGCCAATGTTCGAACCAAATTGGGATGAATTAGGTGAATTACAAGCAACTCTCGATTTATTTTGCTCTTGGCTGGATAACCAAGGCCTCCAAGGGATGAGTTACAATGTCCACAGAATTGCTAATCATTCACCAGTGCTATTGGTAACAATAGAAGGAACAGGAAGCGGTGAGGTTCTATTCTATTCTCACTTAGATAAGCAACCAAGTCGCCCTCACCTTTGGTCAGAAGGACTTCATCCCCTCAAAGCAGTACGACGAGACCCCTTCCTTTACGGCAGAGGTTCGGTTGATGATGGGTATGGTGGCTATCTTTGTGTGACTGCAATTAGACTCCTTCAGGAAGCAGGTATTCCACATCCAAAAGCCACATTCCTAATCGAAACCTGCGAAGAATCAGGCTCCTATGACCTTCCGCCTTACTTAGATGAATTAACTGAAGACCTAGGTAATCCAGACCTCGTTGTGGTATTAGATAGTGGAGGTCCAAGTTACGAACACATATGGGTAACTGAAGCACTCAGAGGACTTGTCGCTGGAAATTTGAGTGTTAGAGTGTCCCACGAAGGGGTTCACTCTGGAATGTCAGGAGGAGCCATACCTTCCTCATTTAGAATACAGCGTATGCTACTAGATAGAATTGAAAACTCACAAACCGGAGAGGTATTAATTCCTGAAATGCATGTGGAGATATCTGACAATATAATGCAACAGGCAACCGCTTTAGCTGAGGTTTTAGGGGACGAACTCTGGTCCTCTCTTCCAACGGTTGAAACCCTAGAATCCCAATCGAAAGATGTGAGTGAAATGCTACTTGATATCAATTGGAGGCCTGCTTTGTCTGTAATCGGAGCCGATGGAATTCCATCAGTGCAATCCGCAGGCAATGTATTGCGTACGAATACAGATCTAAAAATCAGTTTCAGAATTCCACCAGGAGTCAACGCAGAAGAAGTACAAGATGTCGTAAAACAGATTCTAGAAGCGAATCCACCATATGGAGCAGAGGTCACTTACAATCCAACTGAGCCAGCTGATGGATTTCATGCACCACCTTTGCATGAAGGTATTGCTTCTGCCTTAGAATCTGCTAGCCTTCACCTTACAGGAAAGCCACCTATGTCGACTTGGATTGGAGGAACAATACCCTTCATGGCAATGATACAAAATAAGTACCCGAATGCCTGTTTTCTATGTACAGGTTCGTCAGGTCCGGGAAATAATGCTCATGGCCCCGATGAAAAATTACACATCCCACATTCTAAGCGCGTAAATGTAGCACTTGCAGCAGCAATTGCAGCACTTTGTGAGTGATTTTCCTATATTTTGGATTGTAAATTTGGTTAATCTAAGTGTGGGTTAATATGAAATTCATTCCGCCGCAGTTAAAGCGGGGCGGAGTTTCGACAGTTATGAGGTGCGCTGATGAGCGATGAAGAGAACCCTACCTCCCCCGATCTTCGAATCCGACAATTGGAGGAAGATTTGGCCAAGGAAAAGGACCGACTTGAGAAGCTATATGCAGGATACACGGGACTAAAGGAATCCGCCGATGAGAAGGATGCGACAATCGATGTTTTAGAGCGACAGATGATTGACAAAGAAATTGAGATGGAGGGTCTCCAAGAACTTCTGTCTGACAAGGATAACCGGATTAGAGACCTCGAGTTGGATGGAGCTAAGAATTCACAAAGAGTCAAACATCTAGAGCCTGAACTTCAGAAGATGGAAGAGATGTACAGCCGAGAATCGGCTCGATTAGGTAGAGTATTCGAGGTCGCAGAAGACCTTGATGAAGCACTGCGTGTTGCAAAAGGCCAGCTCACAGCTAGAGATGATTGGTACGCCCAACACATGAGGCTCTTCGAAGACCTGAGTCAAGCCATTCAAACTCGATATGACATGATTGATGCTGCGATTGAAGCAATTCGTGAGCAAGAACTCAAGCAAGCCACTTTCCGTGAGCGTATGGATGAGGTTCTAGAGGCAGCGGCAGATGCTGCTGATGAAATGGAAGAAGGCGCTCCTGAAGAAGAAGCCGACGAATCTGAAGACGAAGTCGACGACGAGTGAAGGCAATCGCCTTATTCTGGTTTAGAACCATCCGCGAGGCGTATGCATTTTGCTGGAACTCCACCCCATATCTCACCAGCCGGGATATCAGTCCATTTTGGTAACACAGCACGATTTGCCACTACAGCACCCTCGCCAATAGTACACCCTGGTTGAACAGTTGAATTTCCACCAATTAAGGCTCCATTACCAATTTTTACCGGTGCCATAACCAATTCACCTCTCTCAGTTAGATGGGCATTGATTATTGCATTACCTCCAATCACCACATTATCTCCCAGAATTACAGATCCCGCATCATTTAGATGAGGTGTGTTAATCTGGCAACCAGAACCTATCTTTGCACCTGCAAGACGGTAGTAAATTGTCCCTAGGAATGAAGGTACTAGTATAGGTAGGAATAGAATTGCTACTCTGTGGAAAACCATCGACCAGGCCCATTGTATTGTGACGAATGACCTAAGCGGATAACGCCCAGGTTCTAGCTTTGGTCTAAACAGACCACCCAGTAAACCAGACATCAAAACGAGGGTTATCCCCCACACTATGCAGGATAACCCAAGTGCAATTCCAGTACCCAATAACTCAATCCAATATTCTTGTTCAATCAGGTATGTCCTCGCTTCAAGGAATATCCAAACCCCTGGTACTGAGGCAATTCCGACAATTATTCCAAGAAATGGAATTAGAAGAAATGATAGAAAATTCTGAACGATCTCAAACGACTTCAGGTACACACCCCGCCTTCGCTTTCGGTGTGTCAGTCATCAATTTTGGCCTGTCGGCAGAATCAAGACAGTTGGGACTGCCGACAGGTTGTGAGTCAGACTTGTGGCATTCTCGGAGATGGTTCACCTACGGTGAAAATTCACCATTTGGTCAAGGCACCAGAAAACACAGCCGAGTCAATAGCGAGGCGTGAATCATGGGATGCAAGCAAGCCAGCAACAGTGTATGTGACGCCTGAGAGAATGCCAGATGGAACGCCCTGCCAAGCTGCAACAGTAATCTTGCGTACTCGAGGTTGTGCTTGGTGGTGGAAATCAGGCTGTACATTTTGTGGGTACTTCAATGATGTTCGGGATGATGTAACATCCGATGATTTGTTTGCACAATGGGAAGAGGCAAAAAAACAAACTAATGACTTCGAAGGATGTAAGATGATCAAAGTATACACATCTGGAACTTTTTTTGAAGATCAGGAAAATCCTGTAGAATGGCAAGAATATGTGCTTAAGGAAACCCATGAAATGGGATTACACCTTGTCGTTGAGGCTCAAGCTCATATGTGTAAACCTGAGAAATTAGAATTCCTAGCCAAGCACCATCCTGGATGTACAGTGGCAATTGGGCTTGAGGCATATGACGACGCAGTAC
The DNA here is from genome assembly GCA_002502365.1 of Euryarchaeota archaeon UBA106. Classification (GTDB taxonomy): domain Archaea; phylum Thermoplasmatota; class Poseidoniia; order Poseidoniales; family Thalassarchaeaceae; genus MGIIb-O1. Next base: position 10,196 of record DAOJ01000040.1, on the reverse strand, counting down.
TACGTTTTCACGTCAACAAAGGCTTTTCAACAAAAACCTGGAGAAAGGCTGTAAAGGACTTGAAGAGTAATGGCCTTCGAGTCAAAACCTACCTCATCTTCAAGCCTCCATTCATGAGTGAAGGAGATGCATTGACTCATACATCGAAATGGCTTGTTGATGTTGCTCCACTTTCAGACGAAGTATCGATAAATCCGATGAACATCCAGAATAGAACAATAGTTGACCGACTATTTAGGAATCGAGAGTATCGCCCTCCATGGCTTTGGTCTCTAGTTGAAATGATTGAACAGACTCATGATGAGACCTTCAACCAAGATGCTCGAATCATTGTCCATCCAACAGCTGGAGGAAAGATTCGCGGCGCCCATAACTGTGGTTCCTGTGATAAGCAGGTGGTCGCTGCTATCGAAAGATACTCAGTTTCCAGAAATCTAGGAGAATTCAAAGGGTTAGATTGTGATTGTAAAGCGGTTTGGAGAGCAGAAATTGCTTCTGACATGAACTTACCCGCACCACTTGGCACCGGTCGAGATCGGAGAGGTAGCCAAGTTAACCTAATGCGAGCACCTTGAGGTGAGGGACTACGTCCCTCGCCTAACGCTTAAGGGCGAATCTTCGGTGGTACACCCGTCCACGAAGTGTTGTGGGCAAGTGGTGTCTCAATGACTAACGACGACGGATTCTTACAAGGCGAGAACGAACCTGCGGCTTCAAAGGTGATAATTGTTGGAGCATTGGTCTCCTCTCTCATCTTCATGATTGTTTACAGTATCTTATATCCTGGACAGGATTATCCAGTAATATCTGATTTCGAAACCTTTGGTTCATTGACTGGAGGCATCTGGTTCTTCATCCTCGGTGCTGTGTTTGGAATATTCTCAATTATTGCCACTATGATAACGGAGGCAACTCGGGAGTGAGGTGATTGTTATTTCTGACGTAATAAATACTCTAGCTATCTTTTGGCTTTCCGCTTTAATTTTCTACATTCTAGTCCACAGAGGTTTGTGGATTTTCTCTGATGTTGCTCGAACAATGGGCATGTTCATGCTGGAGAAAGCACTTGGTCCAGGAATTGAATTGGTAGAGGGTCGCACAGGCTCTGCGGCAAGAGCTTGGATTCTGCAATCAGTTATTTGGATGATGATTGGTGCACTTTTCACATTCGAGGGAATGTGGCTTGCTCATGAACCAACAGCACTTCATTCACTCAGTGCTTGGGGATACGACCCAACCGCGGAAACCCTTGCTGCCACAGGTAAGGCAGTTACCGCGTTTGGCGGCATAAGCATGGCACTAATCGGCTGTGGACTACATATTCTTCCCAAATTATTGGGTACAGGACTTGCAAGTGAAAGAAATGCAACTTTAGTCTCCTTCCTTTACTCTGGAGGAATTTTTGTCTATTTGGTTGGATCTCACGATCCTGTAATCTTCGGGATTAAGGTTCTAGTTATTGGAACAGGTATACATGTTCTTGCAATGACTGCCATAGTCATCAATCAATTATTGACGGTATCAAACAGGTCCGGTTCAATTCCTATGCCTGCATGGTTGATTCTTCTTGGATTAATGGCAGAATCATTCAATTTAATCGCCAGTATTTCAACAGGCGGTATCAATGAAGGAGATGGCCAATGGCTTATGTACAGGCTGCAAGGAAGCGGATTCTTCTTCCTATCACTCGCTGGAGTTGTATTGTATGCATCCAGCGTTGGCTCAGGAAACCCCTTGTGGTCAAAGACATTGGTAGGCGCAACGCTTCTTGGAGGATTGTTTACATTGAATCCGTTTGGTGCAAACCACGGAACTCTAGTTGCAGATCTCTTCGGTCTTGATGCTGGAGAGTTGGCTATGTCCACCAATGACACAGTAATCGTGACCTTCCTAATGGCATTAGCATCTATCCCAATCATTGCCTTTGTTGCAAATGCTATGCTAACTATACGAGATAGCTCAAGTTCGAGCACAGCAGGTATGTCAGAAATCAACCTTGGATTGATGGCAATGATTCCGGTATTCATTGGTTCACTATTTGTTCAAACTGATGCAGTTTCAGGTACAGACGCAATATCGGGACTTTCATGGACAATCGAAGAGATGAGCCGATGGGCGGTATTGGTACCATTATCACTCGGTTCAGTACTTGCTCTCTATCCCTCAATTACCGGCCGAGAATTAGCCTCTGCAGAGCGCTCTCGAACAGCCTTTTGGTTGATGGGTTCCGCAGTATTGCTTGGATTAATGCTCAGTCTAACTTCCAGCGCCATTGACATGGCTCTCCTAGATGCTGGTGTAGAAGATCCATCTAGTCTCTCTCACGAACTTTCAGTGGCTGCTTCTGTGATATTCTACTTCGCGGTGGTTGCAATGATTCTACATTGTCTAAACATGGTGAGTGGCCTATTCCGTGGCGAGATTGTTGGTGAGGAAACTGAAGTATCCTCTTCTATTGAAGCAGATACATACAATCTCGCATCTGCTACAAGTGTCTCTAGAATTCTTGCATCGGGTGCAGGGATGGACACAATGGTAGTGCCTGTAGGCGAATCAGATGAGAAGGGCTCAGCAACTGATTTGTAAGAAAATCAGAACAAGCCCCTACCGTCAAGTTGAGGGCTAAACACCCCTGTTGAGTAGAAGGAATAGACATGAGGATAGGCCTAGTTGGTAAGCCGAACGTTGGGAAATCAACGACTTTTTCCGCTCTAACTCAAACCCCTGTTGATATTGCTAATTACCCATTTACAACAATTGACCCAAATGTAGGGGTGGCATGGATACCACTACGAGAACCGTGTGCCTGCTCGGCACTTAGAGCAAAACGTGAGACCGATGGAAGACTTGAATCAATATCAGCAGATGACCCACGAAAGGGTAGCATATGTTCTCCAAATACTGGTTCTTGTATGGCTCATAATCGTCTAGTTCCAGTCACATTAGTCGATGTAGCAGGATTGGTACCTGGTGCTCATGAGGGGCGAGGCAGAGGAAACCAATTCTTGTCTGACTTAGCGCGTTGTGATGCTTTAATCCAAGTAGTTGATGTATCAGGTTCAACGGATTTGGAGGGTAATCCTGTAGGAGAAGGTGGTTCTAGCCCTGTTGAAGAACACGAATTCCTTCTCGGAGAATTAGATGCTTGGATTAGGGGCATAATCGAATCAAGTTGGCAAAGAGGAGCACGCCGTGTCCAATCGGAAGGAGACAAGGCTCTAGTGACATATCTCCTAGACCAGTTAAGTGGGATTGGAGCCAATGAATCCCACGTCTCAAGTGGAATAGCAGAGGTATCCAATCAGCACCCCGATGCCGGAGTCCCGTGGTCTTGGGGTGAAGAGGAGTTGACAACACTTGCAAAAACAATTAGAACAGGATTATTCCCAATTTGTATTGCAGCAAACAAAGCAGATAGAGCTGTAGAAGGTTCTTGGAATCAACTTGAGGAAATGGTGACTTCATCCGGAGGCATACTGATTCCTACAAGTGCTGAGGCGGAACTTGCATTGAGTAGGGCGAGTGCTGCAGGATTAATTCAACACAGACCAGGAGAAGAAGGATTCACTGTCACCGAAGAAGGTGAATCCAATTTATCTGAAGCACAAAGGAATGCCCTTTCCTCAATTGGAGAATCGCTTGCAAAATGGTCAGGTGGTGGATTGGTTGGACTTGTTGGAGATATTGTATTTGATAGACTCGATAGAAGGGTTGCCTATCCCGTACAAGATGAAACTCATTGGGTAGATGGGGATGGTAATGTTCTCCCAGATGCTATCCTAATCCCAGAGGGAACAACTGCGAAGGGATTAGCCTACGCGGTTCACACTGACCTTGGAGACGGTTTCATTCGAGCTACAGACGCCCGTAGTGGACGTGTAATCGGGGCAGATCACGAGATTCAAAACGGCGACGTGATACGAATTCACGCCAAATCGTAATCTCGTCATACGGTCTGGACGAGAGAAGGGTGAGCTATCTCTCGGCGTCCGCCCGTTAAAGCGGCCAGCATCCGCAGGACCTAGTAGCACCGCTAAATGGTGCTCGTAGTTTGTGTTAACTTGCTATTCGCTTCAACCGAAGAGAGATCCGAGGCCTTCGAAGCCACCGGCTTCATCCTCTTCTTCTTCTTCTGCTGGTGCTTCTTCAGCAGCAGGAGCAGCGTCTCCACCACCGCCACCAGCAGCAGCTGGAGCAGCAGCAGCAGGCGCAGCAACAGCAGTAGCCATTGCTTCACCGATGTCAACATCGCCGAGGGATGTGACAAGCGCCTTTACTCGGGCACCGTCTACCTCAACACCAGCAGCGCTCAAAACAGAGCTAACGCCGTCTTCATCGATATCCTTCTCTGCGGAGTGCAGTAACATTGCAGCATATACATATTCCATTTTTTCTCACCTATTTTTTTTCAGCCGAAGAGATCGCCAAGTCCACCGAACCCAGCGTCTTCTTCTTCCTCCTCTTCCTCTTCAGCCGAGGGCTCCTCGGCAGATTCTGCCGCATCGGAGGTTGCAGCAGGAGCGCTTTCAGCGACAGTAGCAGCTGCACCAAGTGCGGCTGCCAACTCGTCGTCAAGCGCAGAGGAATCTAACTGACCTGCTAAGGCCAGTGCGCGTGCGTTGGCACGCGAAATGAATAGTGGAATCGTGACATCATTAGCGATGCCAGCTTCCACTGCGACAGATGTTGCCTCGCCGCTCGCCTTCGCGAGTAGGGTTGGCATTGTCTGTGAAGTGAACCAGCGAATGTTGCAAGCAAGGTTGAATGCACCAGATGTCGCTGTAATAACATCAGAGCGGAATCCGTCAGTATCCAAATCTAATGATTCGGCTTCGAATAGGAATCCGTCCTCAATCGCTCCTGTTAGAATAATTCCAATCTCAATTGGATTGATGTTTAGTTTGGAAAGCATGATACCGAGATCTGCCGAAATCGGGTCACCTTTGTTGACAACAGTAGTAGTCTTCTGAATTGCAACCTTACCCTTGTCAATTTTTGCTGGAATACCAACTGCGTTAAATTCACCAACGATCGGACCAGGGCCGAATTCAGTTGGTCCTTTCTCGACAACAATATCCATTGGAGCGACTTCTCCTTCTTTGGCAGCACGACCCTGTTTGGTCTTCTCTAATTCGGAGTATAGTTGGAATGCATTCATGGAATCTGTATGAACGATGGCTGGTTGAACAGCTCCCTCAAGAAGTGATTCTAGTTCTTCCATCGATCGTCCGGTTTGTTCCCATGCTAGACGCATCAAGGTCTTCTTTGCCATTGTAATAGATAGACTGCTGCGCAAATCATCGCGCATGCTTAGCATATTCTTGGCAGGTACTCCACCAATGTCGACAATCCCTAGAACTCCATCTGAAGTCAAGAGTGCCGCTAGTTCGCCAACACGATCTCGCTTCCATGGCGCGACTTTAGGCTCAATCATTCAATCACCTCGACTTTTATCGAAGGTCCCATTGAAGTCTTGATGAAGCACGAACGGATATTTCCTACTCCACGTTCTAAACGACCAGTAACTCTAGTCCAAATTGCCATTGCATTATTTGTTAAATCATCAACGCTCTGCTCTCTAGAACCAACTGGGCTGTGGAATGTCATATTATCTCGTGATCTGACAATCGCCGTATCCTTCAATCCGGCCGCAATCATTGCCGGGTCGAGTGTAGGTGGTACTGGTCGTGGCATCTTACCACGAGGACCTAGTACAACACCAAGGAATCGTCCAACAGTTCCCATGTGTGGAATCTCTGCTAGGAAGAAATCGATACTGTTAGCCAATTTACGTGCCTGTTGCCTGTTACCACCGAGATCCTCGATTGTAGCTGGATCAATTATATCGATTCCAGCAGCTCTTGCCTTGGTTGCCATTTCGCCACCAGCGAACATTGCAATCTTGACAGGTTTTCCTCGACCAGCAGGAAGTCGAATTTCTTCCTGAATACGGTTAGCGGGATTCTTCAAATCGATGTCCTTCAAGTTAAATGAAAACTCGACGGTCTCGATGAACTTACGCTCAGGAGCGCTGTTCAAGGCTTCTTCAATTGCTGTTTGGATATTTTCTCTCATATTCTTCACCTCTGCGGTCAGCGAGGTTGCCCTCTCCCGCAATTCGTGATTTATCACTCAAAATGCTCGTCGAATCTCCCTTCTTTCATTGCTATTAATGCGGCCTTAGGTTCCATACCTTCGACCTTTACGCGCATTGCGACGCAGGTTCCCATAACCTCACGCGAGCGCGCGTACAGTGTTGCACCGGTCAATCGGTCCTTTTGCTTCTCAGCGACCTGCTTGACTTGGTCCATTGATAGGTTCTCAGTGGAGGCATCCCAGTCTCCGTTACACTTCTTTTGACCGAGGGTTTGGAGTATCACGTGAGGTGTCTCATTACGTGCTGACATGCTCATTACCCCCTACTGAAGTGCCCCGCCGACCTGCTCTCCCTATTTGAGCGTGATGACAGACCTCCAAATTCTCCTGATTCAATTACTCGACCCGCTGAGTCACTCTTACTTGGTCTGCTCGCACTGTTAGAGCGACCGGTACAGCCGCTTCGAAGAGCTCAACTGTTACTTCTTCCTTAGATTCTGTAACGCGTATAACACGTGCCGCCTGACCCTTGAATGCACCACCACTTATTTCGATGATACAACCCTCTTCAATTCCAGCAGTTGCGACCTTTGGTTCGAGGTAGGATAGAGTGTTTTCTAGAGGCGAGACGCCCGGTAGAACCTTTCGACAGTTCTTCAATCGTGTAGTAGTCATTCCTGAGATTCCGATTAATTTCTCAACATGGTGTAATGCTGAGGCTTCCAAAAAGATGTAACCACGGACGTGTCCAGGGACTAAAACTCCGAAGATTTCGTCTTGTATGTCCTTTAGAGATCCGGTTCCAGAAAGTCGAGCACGAATTTCCTTTGCTACATTTTCTTCTTGACCAATACTAGTCTTTAGGATGTAAAGGAAAGCGGCTACATCGCCATACATTGCATCTATCTGCGGGATTGAATATCTCTCAGCACCAGTTCCTTCGCTAGACTCAGATTCATAATAGCCAATATATGCTGGGTCTACCCAAGTATGATTTTTGTAAATTGTTCGAGGGGTTACCTCGTCACTTTCGGTAATGAACAACAATGGAGTAACATCGTTTAATCTGTTACCAAATGCAAGTCCTCTTGGAGGACCTGATCTAACGTATTGCAGAGAATCAGCTGGAATCCCTGTGCATTCGGTAACTCTTGAGGTTACAGCATCGATATCTTCTGGGTCTCCGATACCGTAGACTCCATCCCATGCACCAGGGAAATCAGCGACCTCATCAGCTCGCTGCATTATCAGGACCTTTTCGCCATGACGAACATAGACTACGAATGCATCAGACATTTATCTCACCTCAAGAGCTAGTTAGCCAATCGAAGAATACCGGTAGGGCATTATCCATTAGCCAAAGCATAAGGAAGCCGATTGCACCCAAAACAAACATTCCGATTCCACAGACAATTACCGTCTGACGAAATTCTTGCTTGGATGGTTTTCTAGCCATCTTCAGGATACGAGCCATAGAGCCGGTTTGGACTCGGCGGACTCTCTCCTCTATGTCGTCCTGCAGCCTCTGTGCAGTTTGCTCTATAGCGCCAACATCTGAGTTCTCAATAGCCATGACTCTTCCTCAATTGCGACTCGGCGACCAACCATCCCTCTTTAAGCACGACGGGCGAACCCCAAAGGGTTCGATTTGAGAATACTCGTAAAACTGCCGAGAATCAATTAACAAATTCGACAGTTCTAGTACGTAAGTTTCGCATTTGTGTATGCAGTGCTGCTCCATGTATTTGCTCAGATTTAACTCCTGTAAGCACTAGCAGAACTCGGATTTCATCTCCCATCGAATCGTCGGTTGTAGCTCCCCAGATGATTCTAGCATACGGATTGATTCTGTCTCGGATTAACTGAGCACATTTCTCAGCATCTCCAAGGGATAATGTTGGGCCTCCAACTACGTTCACAAGAGCCCCTCGAGCATCCGAGATATCTATGTCTAGTAATGGAGATTCTAGAGCTTCATCTGTAGCCTTTTCAGCACAATTTTCTCCTCTTGCTTCACCAAGACCGATCATTGCAACTCCTCCTCCATTTTCCATTACAGAGCGGAGGTCTTGGAAGTCCAAATTGACAACTCCTTCCTTAGAAATCATCTCCGAGACTCCAGCAATGGATCGAATCAATAGCTCATCTGCAACTCTGAAGGCTGCATCCAATGGTAAGTCTCGAACGCCCTCAACTTCCAGAAGACGCTCGTTTGGTAGCACGACAACCGTGTCACAAACTTCACGCAATCTTTCCAATCCCCACTCTGCATTTTGTCTACGAAGGGCACCTTCTGAGAGGAATGGGTATGTTACCACTGCAATTGTCAATGCGCCTTCAGCTCTAGCCAAGCGAGCAATAACATGAGCGGAACCAGTTCCAGTTCCGCCACCTAATCCTGCTGTAATGAAGGCGAGGTCGCAATTTTCAACCTCCTTCTTGAGAGCCTTTTCTGACTCGAAAGCGGCCTGTTCTCCCTTTTCCGGATCTCCGCCTGCACCCATACCTCTGGCACTACGACCGATTAGCACCTTGTTGTCGACCCCAACTCTAAGCAAGTGTTGGGCGTCGGTGTTTATGGCCATTCCACGAACATATTCCCCGTCGAATAGGCCTTCCGTTTCCAATCTTGCCACAGTGTTTGATCCACAGCCACCACAACCGAATACACGAATTCGAGGTTGTAGTGATTTCAGTAGCGTTTTCAGTTCAGGATCAGTCTCCGTCACAACCGGCGCAGCCGGTGATTCTTCCCCATCCTGAAGCTCCAATACTCGGTCGATGAGGTGCTTCATAACGACCGCTGGCCATCCAAGCAAGGATAATGCTTACCGTAGTTGATTGAGCCCTATGGGCTCATTCTGCATACCCCTAGTTCACTCTGCCAAAAGTCCCTTTCTGAGTTTCCATGAATCTAACCAAGAAGGTGTATACTCCGCCCCAGAATGATACGGCCAAGAGCCAGAGGTCATACCGTTCAATTCAGCATTTCCTAACAATGCCCAGTGTGCATATTCATGGATTGATGAGATATCGAATCCAGTTCCGCCTGAGCCGGCCTGCCAAGCGGCCCACAGAAGGCCGGCAAGAGTGACTACCAATCGGTCGGCTCGGCTGAATCCTCCGTATATCCTTCCGAGCCCTACAGACTGTGCTTGAGTTCCCATGTAAGAGCCGAGTAAAGTCAGCAAAGCAGCAGCCCAACCAGCCAGCGGGTCAACGACATATGCCGAATTGTAACCGATGGCGACTACCAAGCCAACATCGACCACTCGATCGATGGTGTGATCTAGGAAGTCTCCGTATGGTCCAGCAGTCCCCTGATGTCGGGCTAATGCACCATCGAGAGCGTCGAAAATACCAGCAATTAGGACAAGAGCGACCGCTCCGGTAATCATCATCGCCCCTTCTTTATCGAGTTCTGCAATGGCGATCAGATAGAATGAAACTATCGAGATTGCTAAAGAAGTCCAAGTTAGAACACTAGGGTCTAGGTCGCCCATTCTAACGACTAAAGGTTGAACCATTTTGGTCCAAGTGTCTCGCATTTTCTCGAACATCAGCCCACCCAGTCGATTACATCCTCAGGGCTAGTCGGTTTGAAGCCATCTGAAATCCAATTGAGAATATTTGCAACAATTACTTCAGGCCCATCTTTCGAAGTGTCGAACTCAACCCAAGGAACGTCGTTTTCCTTCTCATTCCAAGCCCCACCAAGTAATTCCCACTCTACATTCGCCTCTACCTTCGGCTGAGGATAACCTCGTTCGTTTAGGCGCTGTCGAATAATTTCTGGCTCGCATCGCAAAAGCACGACCGCATCTACAGGAAGATTGTGAGATAGATGCCCGTCGATTAGTTCAGTCTTTAGTGGAGTAGACTGCCATTTTTGATTTACGTACTGTAATAGAGTTCCCATGTCAACCGGATGGGCTCCGTCGGTTACATCAACCTCCTCAAGTGCACCTGCTTGATGAGCCAGTTCTTCGATGTTTGAGATACTCATGCCATGGGAAGAAAGTAAGCCTGCTAGGGTCGATTTACCTGTGCCAGGGGTGCCGGAGAGAGCCAGCCGATAGGTGTCTTCCACATATTCACGG
>DAOJ01000008.1:2068-3267 GCA_002502365.1 Euryarchaeota archaeon UBA106 | reverse complement strand
TGGTCATTATCGATCATTGCAGGTGGGGGAGTTAGTGCAGCCGTTCAGAGTGCGACCGTTGTAACTAGAGGAATATCTACAACTTTGACTGCAGGAATTGCAAACCCCGTTGTGTCCACAGGTGAAAATATTGCTAGCGTTATACTGGCATTGTTAGCGATGGTACTACCTATTCTCGCTGCATTACTGGTGGCAGTATTAGTCGGTATGATTGTCTTGAAGGCTACTGAGAAAGTAGTACCTTCTAGTTCCTAAGTCAGTTTAGTGGCTTCAGTATGCTTTGGCCACCCATATGTGGAATTAGAACGTCAGGAACTCTCACAGTTCCATCTTCGTTCTGATATTGTTCCATAATCGCCACCAGAGCTCTGCTGGTGGCAACGGCTGTCGAATTTAGGGTATGAACTGCTGAATTTCCTTCGGCAGTGCGATATCTCATTCGTAGACGATTAGCTTGGTAATCGGTGCAGTTGGAGCATGAAACAACTTCCTTGTATGCATTAGCTCCAGGCAACCAAGCCTCTAGGTCGTATTTCTTCGAGGCAACAGTTCCCATGTCACCTGTACAGATATTTACTACTCTGTAATGCAGACCTAGGCTATCCCATAACTCAACAGCATTGGTTAGTAACTCCTCATGATGCTCCCAAGAATCATCTGGCTTGCAAATGACAATTTGTTCAATCTTGGTAAATTGGTGTACTCTCCAGATTCCTCGATCTGACAACCCATGTGCCCCTACCTCACGTCGGAAGCAAGAAGAAACACCAACCAACTTAATCGGTAATTCTGCTGGTTCGATAATTTCGTCCATTCTCATTGCAGTAAGCGGGTGCTCGCTAGTCGCGATGAGGTAGTATTTGTCTGGTTCAATACCATACATGACAGTCTCAAAGTCACCCAAATCAGTGACTCCTTCGTAGGCCTCACGATTCATCATTAGCGGTGGTTGAACCAAGGTGTAGCCGCGTTCCATGAGGAAATTTGCAGAGTAACTCTGTAGAGCCATTTCTAATCGCGCAAGGTCGCCCTGAAGGAAGTAGAAGCGAGAACCGGTTACCTTCGCACCTCTAGCAAGGTCAACCCAATTATTCATCTCGATCAGGTCGTTATGATTACGCGCTTCGAATCCTAAGTCACTCTTGTCCCCGTGTAAACTGTGTAGGGTATTTTTCTGGTCATCTTCTCCTACCGGAACT
>DAOJ01000008.1:0-1696 GCA_002502365.1 Euryarchaeota archaeon UBA106 | reverse complement strand
TGCCAAACAGGAATCGACTTTTTCGCCCAGAGCATCAATCTCTTGCCCGAGACTGGCAACCTCGGCTAAAATTGCGTCTGCAGCGGCGGAATCCCCCGATTTCTTTGCTTCCGCGATACCTCTAGCGGCCTCATTTCGCTTCTTTCTGAGTTGGTCAACATCATATCTTGCTTGCCGCCATTCTTCATCGAGACGGATCACCTCGTCGATGTTGTCATGAGGCATATCTCGCTTGTCATGATCAGCCTTAAGCACCTCTGCGTGCTCTCGGAACATGCTCATGTCCAGCATAACTACCAAACCTCAGGGTTCAACACTTAGACTTCAATGAATCGGGCAATCTGACTCTAAAGAGGGCGATGCATTAGAGGAAAGTAATCGCCTGAAACACGTGTTCGGGCCCTACAGTCAATATGGCACTGATGATGTATCCCAGTATCGCTCCACCATTTAACAGTGGCAATCCTGGTTGTGGATTACCTTGAGCAACAAACGCCATGAGTAGAACATATCCAATTAGACCTCCGATAAGTGTCCCGATTGCCACGAGTAATTGGGCCAAGTAAATATCTCCGTAAGGGTTCCAAATCTCTTGTCCCCAATCCGGTAAGAAAGTAATTGCTGAGATTACCAGCATTCCAGGGAAAATAACATCACCAAGACCCATAAATAAGGCATCTCGACTCTTCTTTTTCGACATCATTCTCCTTTCTTCATCAACTATTTCTGTTTCCAATCCCTCAGGAAGAGGAGGTGGTGAATCTTGCATTATGTCTCCTTCTTGTTCTAGGAAGGAATACCCTTTTTCTTTTGGGGCCACGAGTAAAACTGGCAATTTTAAGTCAATCATCGTATCTGCAAGTTCAAGCATATGCTTGCTTTTGTGAACTGCCCAATAATCGTAAATAGCGGCTAGAACCATGAAAATTATCACAAGTGTTGGAACGAATGAGATTCCAATCAACACAATAACTCCTGACCCAACCATAACTCCAACTGAATTCACTACCCACCATTCTGGATATTCAAGTAATGCAACAATAGATGCTATGGTTATGGCAACAGCAGAAAGGACAACAGAATACTTTGTTGCGAATCCAATAATGTAGAGAATAAGTAAGGTAAATGGTTGGATTGCATGGAATAAGCTCAGTGCAAGGGCGAGCAGAACAATTCCTTTGATGAGGTGTTCCAAACCCTTACGGGCCAACCAAATAATGGCGACAGTAAAAATTCCAATGAGCAATAATTGAAGCAAAATGAAACTTGATTGCGTAGTACCTTCATCTCCATATGCTCTAGCCTCTGGAATATCGTATAACGGTTGGATGAATATACCGATTCCGATGGTCACAATAAACATCCCAGCCATACCAGCCATCGATTCCCATTGGTCCTTCATCATCGAAAGGACACTCTCACTTCGCTCGGACACAGTCTCCCCCAAGTTCAAGTTCCATATCACCTTGACCCGTATCTGCGCCTACTAGCGAGTCGGGGGATGTGGAACAATGGAAGATCGAGAATGGCTCATGGATAGGAGATTTGCCGGTATGAATCTCGGTCTGCAGAGGGTTGAGTTACTATTGCAAAAGTTAGGTGATCCGCAAATGGATTTCCCATCGGTTCATGTTGCTGGAACCAATGGAAAAGGAACTCTCTGCAGTTTTCTTTCAAGCGCTGCAGCAAATAGCGG
>DAOJ01000004.1 GCA_002502365.1 Euryarchaeota archaeon UBA106 | reverse complement strand
GTTTCCTATCGCTTTGACTCCACCAGATCCTCCAGGTGCAGCTCTATGATATTCGTCGGAAACCTTGAGTGAAATTGGATTCAATCCTCCTTTGAAATATGGCCCAACAGGCACAGCATAAACGAGGAATGTGTATTCTGGAGCGGGTGCAACTCCTAAGATTGAACCACTACCAAAAATCAACGGTCGGATGTATAATTCCCCTCGACCGGATGGGGGTAACCATCTGATATTTTCTTGCACCACAAGGTGGACAGCATCTAGAAACATCTCCTCGGGAACGACAGGCATCCCAAGTCTTCTACAACCGTCCTGGGCCCGCCTTGCGTTGAGTTCTGGGCGAAACAAAAGAACCCTTCCGTCTTCTGCTCTTCTAGCCTTCATTCCCTCAAACAATCCTTGGCCATAATTAATCACTCCAGCTGCAGGAGACATTGAAAGATATTGGAAATCTTGCATATTTCCGGGTTGCCAACTCTCTCCCTGTTTACAGGTTGCCATATACATTCTATCAGTCTCAGTAAAGCTGAAAGTAAGTTTGTCCCAATCAATGGAAGGTTCGCTTTCTGAGCCTGCCTCCTCCATCATGCGCCCACCGATTGTAATACAGCGGGAGCGCTAGGCTTTCAAGAATTTCTGATTAATCGCCTCAAACTAACCTTCTGTGTACTCACACAAGGGTTGATTGCTGGCTATCCTTCGCTCAAGCAAGGTGTTACGATGCGATGGGATGGAGAGGTTTGCATCGTCTCAGGTTCCTATCAGGCTGTAGCCTCGACACCTCCTCGTACAATCATAGAGTTATGGTGTCGTTCAAAGGAAGGCCATTCTGTAGTATTGCTAGTTGATGGTCTTCGTCCATTCTTAGAAATAGCACCCTCTGGCAAGTCTAGAGCAAGTAGTAATCTGACGGATAAACTAGATTTTGTCGAACAGATGGATGAGGTTGTATCAATCGCAGAGCCGATTGATAAGTGGACTCCATATGGAGTCAAGCCGCATTATAGAGTCGAAGTTGAACAGCCATATGTTGTTCCAAGACTCAGAAAACGACTCGAGGCAGAATGGGAAGTTTCCAGTGCAGACATTCTATTCGTCCAGCGCTTATTGCTAGACCTGGATTTAGGGCCACACATAGCAAGTGGTGGCGAAGTCCTGTGGGCTGGCCCTCGAGCGCCTTCAGAATTTGCAAGTCAGTTCGAGGGTAAGCGGGTAGAATCTGCGGAGAATATACGCGATTTCGGGGGCTCTGGTCTCTATCCTTGTGATATGGTGGTCTCGTGTAATATTGCAGACCTATCTCGTACAGACCCATTCCCTACTCCATTTGTCACCTTATCATTTGATCTCGAGACCAGCATTCGTCACAATACCATACTTTGCGCAGCGGTGGTAATAGCCAGAGGTGAGAAACGTACCGAACATGAATTCCGAGGTTCTGAAAAAGATATTCTGGAAGGTATGACTCGTCTTGTTAGAGATGAAGATCCTGACTTCATAACTGGCTATAATATAGATAATTTCGACTTACCTAGAATCATTGAGCGTGCAGAAGAAAATTCTGGTAAATCTAAATTCGAACAAGCTGCATTATCCGGCTGGGGAAGAGTTCCTGCTATCGAGAGTGAATCGAAGAGACTAACCCCAGAACGCGCCCCAAATCGAGTTTGGCGATTAACAGGTAGAATACCGATGGATGCTTGGTGGCAGGTACGCCAAACACTCCGACCTGAGAGAGAATCTCTTCGCTTTGTTGCCAACATGCTGTGGCCAGAGTCAGAAGATAAACAGAAACTCGACATCGATGCAAGCAAAATGGACGAGGAATGGGCTGCTAGACCTGATGAAGTCATGGAATATTGTGTCAGGGACACCCATCTTCCTCTCGATATACTCGGTCACCTACAATCGGTAGAGCGGAAAGAAGCCCTAGCGGCGGTTGCAAACACTACGGTTGAGACCGCCGCAGCTGGAACCACCAGTCAATGGATTGACTCGCTGGTTATTCGCCTAGCAGACAAAGAAAAAATCGCTGTTCCAATGACTCAATCCGGTCCTCGCCGCCGCGACCAAATCGCGGGAGGTTATGTCCACGAAGTCGAGCCCGGAATACATCCATGGGTAGCCGTGCTCGACTTCAAATCGATGTATCCCTCGATTATGATTTCACAGAATATATGTTCTACAACTCTAGTTAGAGACGGATCAATAGATGAATCTCACAACGTATCTCCTACAACTTCTACAAGATACGTTTCTTCATATGAGCGGCGAGGCTTAGTACCCCGTTTATTGAGCGAGCTAATGGAACAACGAGATTATCACAAATCTGAATTGAAAAAGGCTAGAGAATCTGGTCAAGAAGAAGCTGCTTTCCTTCATGACCAATTACAATATGCGGTGAAGATTCTGATGAATTCCTTCTATGGAGTATTCGCCTCCTCCTTCTACCGTTTCACTCATCCAGATTTGGGCGCGAGTATTACTGAATGGGCTCGATACAATATTCGCACGATTATCAGTAATGTCGAGACCGACGGACATGATGTTGTGTATTCAGACACAGACTCAATTTTTGTCAAAGCACCAGTTCAGTCAGATTCACCGATTAATCGCCCTCCCGAGAACTCCTTGGTCTTTGAAGACTGGAAAAATGCTAGGAAAGATACTCTAGATTTTGGCAATTCACTGGCTGATAGATTTACCAAAGAAGGTGCTGAATTAGAATTTGAGACCGCCCTCTCAGCCTTCTTTTCACATGGTGCAAAAAAGCGCTATGTAGGCCGAGTAGTTTGGCCTCGTGAAGAGATGTTGATTCGAGGCTATGAAGTCCGTCGCACGGATTCATTCCGTCTACTAACCAGCACCATGACCGAGATGTTTGAATTGATTCTGTCTAATGAAGAATGGTCTGCTGTAGAAATGTCAAAGTCGGTCATTGATGATATCAGGGCAAAACGGGTAGATGTGGCTGACCTTGTGATTTCTAGATCCTGTAAAGGAAGTCTGAGAAGAGATGGAACAGTAGATTTCCATAAGACATACAAAAATCCAGATTCACTTCCCTACGTGCGCGCGGCCAGACAAAGAATAGAGGCAGGACTTGGATTCACACCAGGAATGAAAGTAGGTTGGATAGTCACCAACGCCAAAACATCGCCTATGACAGTTCAAGCTTGGATGGTCGATGAATTAGGTGTAGAACCTCCAGAGTACGATCCAGAGTTCTACGCTAAGCGATTAGCAACCGCATTGGGTAGAATTACCGAAGCCTTTGGTTGGAATGAGAAGGAATTATTACAAGGCACTAGGCAACAAACCCTCTTTGATTTCTAGTGATTACACGAATCCGTAGGGTTGATGACGAACACCTTGTCACCGTATGCTATGAGAGACGCGGGTGGATTAGCCCCGATGGTCGTAATTCTATTGCTCAGCGCAGCATTTGCAGGATGTTTGGAGACCTTCAGCTTGAATGGAGCGCCAAGCGCCAAAATGAGTATTGATCCTTCCGAGAATA
This sequence comes from Euryarchaeota archaeon UBA106, assembly GCA_002502365.1. Taxonomy (GTDB): domain Archaea; phylum Thermoplasmatota; class Poseidoniia; order Poseidoniales; family Thalassarchaeaceae; genus MGIIb-O1. Next base: position 12,683 of record DAOJ01000004.1, on the reverse strand, counting down.
TCCGCACAGACGAGTTGATTACCTTCAGCGCAGTAGGCTCTTCTGACCCTGATGCTGATGCACTGACATTTACCTGGAACTTTGGAGATGGGGATATCGGTGACGGCCTAACAACCAGCCATTCATACTCCCAGCCAGGAGATTACATGGTGACTCTAACTGTAAGTGATGGAAATTACGATACTTCGGTTAGTAACATAATTTCTGTTATTGATTCGTCTGCTAGGGAGCCTAAAGCGGAAATTACTACTGCTAAAGACAATGATTGTGATGGTGAAGAGCCTCCTGCTGGGTCGTTTATTCTAGTATGGGTTTGCGAAGACAAGGATGAGGGCGACCGAAGCATCACCGTTGAAACATCTGTTACTCTAGATGCATCCGAGTCTTGGGCAGGTTGTGACCCAGATGATTCAAATTGCTATGCTGAAGAATATATCGTATCATGGGAATGGGATCTGGACTTGGATATCGACTCGGATGAAGATGGCGACTCCGAGAATGATGTAGATGCTACTGGAGAATCCATAACTCTCCAAGATATGCCAGCTGGCTCTTGGGATATCAAGTTGAAAGTCACAGACAATAATGGACTTACTGATGTAGACGACTCAACACTTTACATCAATTACAGAGGGACTTGGTCTGACTTTGTTATCGACCGAAGATATCAGGATCCTGTGATTATGACTTGGGATTATCCCGTCGTCTACGATAACGACGGACAAAACAAGATTCGTTATCTCAGGACTAAACTAACTTATCCCGCCGAAGATGGTGACCAACCATTTGGCGGTGTCGATACCGAAAACAAACTAGACCTCTTCATATTCAATTCAACCGACGAAGAGGTGGCAAACACTACTGGTGTTGGAGACGATAACAGAAACGCAGGAGAATGTGATTCTGATGATAGATGTGTTTGGCTAGTAATCGGTGGTTCCACCGTGAGAGGATTTGAACCGGGTACTTGGACTGTAGACCTGCAGAATGAAAAAACACACAACACTGAGATAAAGACCCTCATGATTGAACTACAATATCGATGAACTGCGAAGAAGTTGTTTGTACTTAGATTGAACAAAGTAATTCCTCCCCTAGGGGGAGAGATTCAAATAGGCATCATAGGTCGGCGAGCCACACTTAGAGGTCGATATTATGGGTTCACAGTGGGAAGATAAGAGCAAGCCGCACCTAAACATCGTGTTTATCGGACACGTAGATCATGGAAAGTCAACAACCGTAGGACGTTTACTACTAGATACAGGTCACATCGAACAACACGTTATTGAGAAGAACGAACAGTTAGCATCCGAAGCAGGAAAGGCTGGATTCGGTCTTGCTTACGTTATGGATGGTTTGAAGGAAGAGCGTGAGCGTGGAATTACAATCGACGTCGCTCACAAGGAGCTTTTCACTCCAAACTATTACTTCACAATCATCGACGCTCCAGGACACCGTGATTTCGTAAAGAACATGATTACTGGAACCAGCCAAGCTGATGCAGCGGTTCTACTATGTGCAGCTAACGATGGTGTTAACGCACAGACACGTGAACACGCTTTCCTAGCGAAGGTATTGGGTGTAAAGCAACTTATTGTTAACGTCAACAAGATGGACATCAGTGGTGTAGACTACTCCGAAGCAAAGTACAATGATACTGTCGCAGAAGTTGATCAACTACTGAAGCTATCAGGATTCAATCCGGCCGATGTACCGAAGATTCCATGCTCGTCATTCAATGGAGAGAATCTCTTCAACAAGTCTGACAACATGCCTTGGTACAAGGGTCCAACTCTATTCGAAGCAATTGACGGAATTCAGATGCCTCCAAAGCCTGTTGACAGGCCACTAAGACTACCTGTACAGGACGTCTACAAGATTAGTGGAATTGGAACTGTACCAGTCGGTAAGGTAGAGACTGGTGTTCTAGAAAGAGGCAAGACAGTTGTATTCAACCCGAGCCAGAAGTCTGCTGAAGTCAAAGACATTGAGATGCACCACACTAGCCACGCAAAGGCTGAACCTGGTGACAACGTTGGGTTCAACGTTCGTGGATTAGCCGCAAACGATATCCGAAGAGGAGACGTTGCCGGCTATTCAGACAACGAGCCAATGTTCGTACGACACGACGAGACATTCGTTGGACAAATCCAACTTATGGAGATTCCAAAGGCAATCGGCGCTGGATACACACCTGTATTCCACGCACACACTGCACAGGTAGCAGTTAGATTCTTAGAACTACTAGAGAACTCCAAGACTAAGGAAGCAAACCCACCGTTCCTAAAGACCGGTGACGCAGCTCTAGTTCGCTTCGCTCCAACCAAGCCAATGGCAATTGAGCAAATGGATACATTCCCTGAGTTGTCAAGATTCGCTATCCGTGACATGGGTAAGACCGTGGCCGCTGGTGTATGCTTGAAGATCGATAAGAAGTGATTTGGATAAAGAAGAAGGCCAGAACTCGGAGTTGAGATTATGGCTGTAATTACCAAAATCAAGTTGACTGGTGAAAACCACGAAGATGTCGACATGGTCTGCGGGCAGATTAAGGCAATTTGTGACGAGACTGGTGTTGATCTACGTGGTCCAATTCCACTCCCAACCCGCAAATTGGTAGTTCCATGCCGCAAAAGCCCTGATGGCGAAGGCGCTGAAACATGGGATCACTGGGAAATGCGAATTCACAAGCGACTTCTGGAACTTGTTACCTCCGCAGCCAAGGACGAAAAGGCACTACGCCGAGTCCTTCGCCTCGACTATCCTGACTCGGTAACAATCGAGTTGTCTCTAAGGCACCTAGGTTGATTCCATCACTGGAATGCTTCGTCTTTTGCTAGGCTTCCCATTGGGTCCCAAGCTGGAAGCACGACCGGTTCAGTAGTCATGCCTGATTTCATCTTCTCTGAGAGATATTTGCTAGGACAGGCGATTTCGAACATGTGTTCGTCATACCATGAGTCGTTCATGGTGTAGAATCCCTTTCTACCAGATTGTTCCGCTCCCCATGAATTTTCAACACGCCACCTGCGTGGTTTTCCGTCTACTACATCGACACCCGTAAACAGCATGGCGTGAGTCATCATAGTTTGGCTATACCTAAGTCGGTCGGCTTTATTCATGCCAAATTCAGCGCCGTACAATGCTCCGAAATCGAATAGCTTAGCATCCCAAAGCCCTCGCTTTCGGTGCATTTGCTTTCCTACATCACATCCCATCCAAACAGGCAGTCCATCCTCCAATAGGCTCTGAGTGATACCTTTCATCTCCTCACTTGGAACATTCAGATAGACTACTGGTGGGCCTCCAGCAACATTTTGCAAATAGTCAACGGTGTAGGTTTGGTAGTAGTCATTCCTCGGATCGTTTACAATGCAAACATAGTCTTCCCAATCAATTTCGACGAACTCTTCAGCGAATTCTTGAGGAGTCATTATTCCTTTACGATGCAAATTACCGTCTTTATCCTCCCATTGCCAATCGAACTTTTCTGGCGGAGTGCCCAAATGGATGCATAGCATTCTCCAGATGTCTGCAAGTCGCGAATCTTTGTGCGCACGAGCCTCTGCAGTACTACCACCGGAATCGAGGATATCTCGAATCTCACAAGCTCCTGTTCTCAAAATGTCCTTCAGATTTGCATTCATGTATCGAGTACTGGATGAAGATTGAGATTCTGGATAAGCCGATTTTGGAACTAATCCATGCTTTCGAATTAGATTCATCGCCATGTTCCATTGTCCTCCATCTCCTATTGGGTCGCCGAGTAGGAAGCCGATTGTTCGATCGTCGACTGGACGGTCAGCAGTTTCGATTATTGCTTCATAGAAATGATTGGCCCGCTCAAATTTGTCCCAAAAGTGAATATGTGCTTGGCTAAATTCGAAATTTTTTACATTTAATTTCTTCATTGTGCTAGGCCTAAAGAGATTCAAGGTTGCAAAAAGCCAGCATCTGCCACTTCTCTTCTGATGGGTGACTTTCCATTTGTCCAACTTTATTGAGAAGGAGAAATCAATTTCCTGAACTAAGTCTCGATCTAAAGCTACTTCTAACAACTCATTATTTGAGACCGCGTTTTGAGCCAATTTCGCTGAAGGATCAGCATCAAATGATTTTCTCAATTCCTTAATTCTATTTTCGCTAATTGTCTTGCTCATGGCCTACACCGCAGAATAGACTTCGTTGCCAGACGATGGATAATCATTGGTACGTTCATATTGGGGCCGCTACTGCTAGTCCTGCTGCTATCAATGTCTCTGCAATTAGGCTAGGACAGGACTCTACATCGCCTTCGACCAATGTAATCTCCGAACCATCTTCGGCGATAATTGGGTCTGATAAATCCTGTAAAATTCGTATTCTCATCAATTCTCCACCAATAGTCTCAGCGACGCTGATTTCTTCGGGAGGATGGGGGTCAGCACCCGTTGCCCTATCTGGAAATTCATCCATTGCTCGAATCCTATCCTCTTCATCGAATTCTGGGTCATCCCAAGTTTCGTTTAGGTCAGTTACAGGTGCAGAAGGAGGGGGTTGTATTTCCGGCTCTGAAGGAGTTTCAGTGAATTCGCTTAGCGAAGTGTCTGGGCTCGGAGCCGGAGGCAAAGTAGAGGTAGCTCCTCCATTACTTCCGTTGACTAATTCTTTCCATGCGACATCGTGCTTGTACTTGTCAACCGAGTGACCTAGACTCTGATAGTAGGCCCTCTCGGTGGGGTCATGCCTCTCCCAATCAATGACGCTGAGGTGTTGTAAGGCGGCTGCGGCTTCAGCCCCCCCACCTTTCATCAGATTGACTAAAACCGCGTGCTGGGTAAATGCGTTCAGGCGAATACGAGTTAAGTCTGTAACCAATGTTCTAACATTACCGAGCCTACGAGTTTGCAATTGCGCCTTTGCCGTCATTCCTTCTGATTGAACCGTCTCTGAGAGTTCGGTTTCCAAACTTGCAGTCAATTGCGCCACAGAAGCCCAAAAGTCGGGTAATGGAAGTTCTACTGGACCGGCAGATGACTTCTGCTTTCGAGCCACTTCAAAGAGGGCTTTTTCAACCGCCTGCAGTTGGTTTTTGCTTAACCTCATAGCCTCTGCCTCCATACTCCCGAAGCGGTTCGTATGGGAGCGTGCCGAGTCGCTAAATCAACCATTCCGTCAGACTCGCTGCCTAGTCCAGGTTGAGTGGTGTTCAAGCCGTTGGAATCAAGAGGGTATTGCTACTCCGAGGTTGTGCAGGTGTACCCGAGTGGTCAAAGGGGGAGGGCTCAAGATCCTCTGCGTAGTGCTTCGCAGGTTCGAATCCTGCCGCCTGCACCAACTTATTCCCACTTCTCTGTGAACTCCCAGTTGTAGGTATATTCGTTGAGAGAGTAAGCCTCGTTTTCCGTACGCCACTTTTTCTCTTCAACTTCGGCTGCTAAGTTCTTGTTGTCTTCTTCTAGCCAAGTTAGCCATGCTTCAAGGCACCTAACTAGCAAGTCTAGTATGTCGTCGTGTTTTCGTTCCATGATCAAATCGGAATTAACGTAACACAAACTTCTGACCCAATCAAGGTATTTCAACCGCTTGGATAAATTGCTTGAGGAATTCGATTGTCCCCGAAGTTCCTTTTTGTTCCGTAATAATGTCAGCAGACTCTACCACTCCATCATGTTCGTTATTGACCGCTACTGCAAATCCACATAACTCAAACATTGGAATATCGTTAGCCGCATCTCCTACCGCGATAACCCGCGATGGGTCAACGCCTCTCTGCTCGAGAGCAAATTTAACACCTGTACTTTTGTCAAGTCCAGGTATGCAAAGATGAATAGCAAATCCGGTTGGTACAACCGATAATTCATTGTATTGAGAGCCTGCTATTGCATCTCTAATGGCCTCGTAATTACCAATTTCTTTCAAACACCATTCGGTTTCTCGCCAGCGATTTGATTCAATTCCTGCGGGGTCTAAGCCATCAATTTCGCTGGCCAACCAATTCGCCGCTTCCCGAGCTCGCCGACCATCAGCTAGTGCTCGGATGGGAAAACCAGCGTGACTATCCCATACCATGCCGCCATTTTCTCCGACCACAAATCCAGATACAGCCAAGCTTTGCTGGATTGGAGTCACGTTGGGCAGAGTTCTTCCGCTAGCAAGTGAGATAGTATATCCTAATTGTTCAATTCTTCTTATCAGCGGGATTAATTCTTCTTGGAAACCCTCGATATCTAGTAATGTGCCATCTATATCAAAGATGATCATCTCAAAATTGCTCAAGTCGGGTAATTCCACGCTCCTTCGATTCGCCTCCTACTGATGATTCCACCGTTGAAGGGTTGTCTTCTTTCCCTCAGGTTGATGTGCATCTTCCTCTTGGCCTTGTTGTGTCTGACGAAGATTTTCTCATCCTTGATGATGGGGAAGCTGATTTCATTAAGGAAAAGACACAGTTGGAAAAGCCAACTTCTAAAGTAACAGAAAGCAAACCCTCTTCTGAAAATAATTCATTGAGCAATTTAATTTCTAGAATTCAAGGATTAATTGGATTTGTTGTTGACAAGGTTCGCTCAATCATCACAGGTTCTCGTAAAATTATAACAAAGCGAGAGCCTTCAAATGACGAGTTAGTGCTTGATGATGGTTCTATGGAAAACGTAGAACCGATTGCAGGTGACCATCTTGATTCGAAATCTATAATGGAAGCGGAATTAGTTGTTGATGGGGCGGAAGAGTTTGAATGGCAGTTGCTCGGTATGGATTGTCCAGATTGTGCAATGAAGGCTACTCGAGCAACTAAACGATTACCTGGAGTTAACAAAGTAGTTGTTTCCGCTACAGAAGGAACTGTAAGAGTAGAAATTGATCTGGCCAGAGGGAGAGTTTCAAGAGTTTCTTCTGTGTTAGAAAGTCTAGGCCACGCACCGGATGTTGATTGGTTCACAGTTCAGGGAAAGACCGCAGGGGAGGTTTCCAACAGATTGGGGATTGATAGGAAGGGTCTCAGAAATGCCTTGCTAGATATTCCAGGAATTCTAAATGCAACTTTAGACGATGGACGGATTGAGATTCAAAGGATATCAACCGATTCAACAAAAGTATCTGAAATGACCCAAGAAGGACTTGGTAGATTACTTGGAGAATACACACTAATCGAATCAAAAACCAAGCGATTACGGCCCGATCAAGTACAATTAATTGGTGCGATTTCTACAATTCCTCTATTTTTGCTGGTTTTTGCTATTGAGTTATTAGAATTGCATTGGTGGGTTGCAGCCTCAGTTACGGGGTTAGGGGTTTTATTCGCTGGAATGCCAATGTTTCAGTCTGCAATCGCCAGTATCCAAAACCGAGTATTAGGGTTCCAAGTACTGACCTCTCTAGCAGTTCTGGGTGCACTATATCTCAAAGAATGGCCGGAGGCTTTGGTAGTAACTGGATTAGTCGCTCTTGCAGGGCATCTAGAAGAAAGCGCCTTAGTACGTGCTAGGGAAGCTATGCAAGGAGGATTGGATAGACTCCCAAGACGTGCTAGATTGGTCGATGAAGGTCAGAATATCGACAATCCAGGCGATGATGAGTGGACTCCTGTCGCCGCCTTAGAACCGGGAGATATAGTCGAGATTCGGTCTGGTGAAGTTGTGCCAGTTGATGGAACCATTGTTGATGGCTCAGGAGCTATTGACAAAGCACCATTGACGGGTGAACCAATTCCGGTTTCAATCAACAAAGGATCTTTTGTCGAAGCCGGACTTACAATTACACGTGGACCAGTTCATGTAAAGGCCGAAGCAACAGGACAAGACACACGTCTTGCAGATCTAATCGATTTGGTCAGAAAATATCGCGAGAAGCCCACTCGCACACAGACAATTATCGAGAAGTTTACCGCAATTTGGGTACCACTAGTCTTAGTGGGCTCGGCAATTTATGGAATTTTGACAAATGATATTGTGGGTATGCTCGTTCTTTGGGTAGTTTCTTGCCCATGTTCACTTCTCCTTGCCGCTCCAGTACCTCATGCAACTGCATTATCTAGTGCATCTGCTAGTGGATTAGTTGCACGGGGAGGAGAAGTAATTGAGGCAGCTGCTGGAATTGAACTAGCCCTCCTCGACAAAACTGGTACACTAACAAGTGGCCGTCCTAGATTGGTTACAATCACGGTTTCTGGGGATGAAAATGAAGAAAGTGTTTTACGAATTGCAGCTGGTCTCGAACAGAGAAGTAATCATCCCTACGCGACCACATTAATTGAGGCGGCTGCAGAGCGAAGTAAGGCAATTACGAAGATTAGCGGCATAGAAGATGGTGAGGCGGGAGTAAAAGGTTCTATGCGAGGTTTGCCAGTAATGCTTGGAAGAGCGGATTGGCTGATGTCAGAGGGAATTCGAATTCCATACGAAATCGACTCTGCACTTTCAGATAGCCGCCAGTCAGGATACGGGGCTAGCGTATTATCGATTGATGGCGAAGCAGTTGCAGCGTTCACCTTTGCACATGACGATGCTAGAGAGGGAGTAAGCGAAATGATTCAGAAATTACAGAATCAGGGAATCTCCGTTGAGATATTAAGTGGTGATGAGCAAGCCTCAGTCGAGGCTTTTGCTAAATCTCTTGGTATAGATCCGAAAATTTGTCGAGGTAATGTTGATCCAGAAGGTAAAGCATCTTGGGTAGAGGAAAGAGCAAAAATCAATCGTACATTGATGGCAGGAGATGGTTTCAATGATTCTGGCGCACTTGCCGCCGCTGATATCGGTGTGGCAGTTGGGAGTGGCGAACAAGTAAACTTGGATGCTGCTGACATCCTAATCCCTGCAAAAGACCCTCGTGCACTTGCAAATCTGATTCATCTCTCGAAGAGAACCCGAGCAGTCGTGAACGCAAATATTGCATTGTCAGTGTCGATTACTATTTTGCTAATAATTACCACATTAGCTGGCCTGAATACAAGTATTGCCGCCGGTATTGCAATTCACGAGGCCAGTGTTTTCATTGTAATCCTCAATGGGATGTTTGTAACGGGTTCAAAGGGCAATAGAATTGGAGTATTGGTAGACATAGCCAAGGATTTAATTCATGATATCCGAGAGGCCTTTGGGGTGTTATTTTCACGCTCTAAAGGAAGTCCTCCATCGACCGCTTGATTAACCGAAACTCAGAGGAGATAAACAATGGACAAGGTCGAGATAGAGTCGAAACATGCTCCTCCGCTCGCCGAATGCGCTCACTGCGAGCACATGTTGCCTCCTGGATTAGGTGAAATTGAGTGCGAGGTATGTGGTGCTGTATGCAAGGTCAGTCATCAGCCAACAATTGATGCCCTGACAGAGGAGAAGGTACCTTGCCCTCACTGTCACACAATCCTTGTCGCTGGAACAGATGAAAGACCAATCGATCTAACATGTGGAGCTTGCTCTGGTGGATTTACTCTGACAAAGAAAATTGTCAAAGTTGAGATTGAATGTCCGGGCTGCGAGAGAACCCTTCGTATTCGCCCTAAACCCGGTAAGAGACAACTAAATTGTCCAGCCTGTGAGACAGGATTCAATGTTACATTCTAAGACAAAATTTGTATTGTTTTTCTCTATGCAAATTCATTACTAGCCTATTATTCCACAATCCGCGATTAGGGTTTTCGAGAGTTAGATTAAAATTCTGACACCATCTGTCTCATTTAATGCCGAGTTCGCTTGATTTACGTCGGGGGAGCGCCCACGCGTTGATTTCCTTGCTTATTTTATCGGTGATGTTTGTTCCAGCGATAGCATCTTCCGAAGAAAAAGTAGAAACTATTCCATTAGAGAGAGTTGCAGATGTAGAACCGGATACAAAGGCCATGGATTCTTGGACTCACCGTCCAGTAGAGGAGTTATTCACATCTCTTTCTTGCCCTCCATGTATGTCAAATTCTGAACCAGAAATAAATGCATATCACGCACAATACAGAGATGATCCTTCGGTTCCGTTTACTTGGATTGCTTTCCACCAAACTAACGGTGGAGATGGCGATGATGTATTCGCAACACAAGAAGCCAAGGACAGATATTCCTTCTACAGTGTCCTTGGTACACCCACTGGGGAATTTGATGGAGGATATGTAGAAAGTCAAGATCATGCAGGTGCAATGGACGAAGCAGGATCACGTAGTGTTGCACCTACAAATTTGCATGTGTTCCAGCAATATGATGGAGAAAAGTGGAGATTCGAAGTAAATCTAACCTACCTTGGCGAAAGTTACTCTCCAGATCCAACCGACCCAATGGGCAGCATTCAAGATTTAATCGATGGAGATGTGCTAGATTTCTCTCTATACTTATTTGTAATTGAAGACGATGTTCTAGCATATTCATCCTACGAAGAAGAAATCGTGGTCAGTCATAACGTTCACCGCGCAACAGTAATTGATGACGACGTTGGAATGATTAATGCTGGAGAATCTTACAACATCGTTGCGGAATGGGCAATTCCTGAGACTGTGACTTATCCAGATGGCCATGCTTCACCTGGACAGAATCCGATTCATCCAGTAAATCCAGCAAAGATTAGTGTAGTCGCAGTTGTATATGATAACAACGATGAAAGTAAATCTAGCTCTCCAAATGCTAAGCAAGGTGTACCAAGAGCAATTAATTCAGCAACCCCCGCCTCAACAGCATACGATCTAGAGAATTCAATTCCTAAAGTTACAGAGAGAGTCGAAAATGTCTATTCTGATTCAGTTGAATTAATTGCTTTCTTCAATGACGATGATGGAATCTCTTCATCCTATATGGTTTGGAACGATGTTGAATCAAATTTTTCAGGAGTCTGGAATATCGAAATGATGGATATTGAAGGCGAAGAAATTTGTGATGAAAATGGTGTATGCTACGCCTATGGGAACGCCGCAGCGAGCACAATTTTGCCATATCAACAAGGTAGTTCAATTTACTATCAACTAATGTACACTGACGGAGCTCAAATCACAGGTATGTCTGAAGTACAATTATTCCAAGGTACAAGTGTAGGTGACAAAGAATCCTCGAGTTGGTTATTTTGGTTATTAGGTAGTGGAGTTTTGATTGTTTTAGCCTCATTCGGAGTTTTCACATATTGGGCTAGACAACCCTACGAAGGCACCTGGTAAGGTGAACGCAAATGACTTCCCTTCAAGATGAGGATTACGAGGAATGGGAATATGACCCTGATTATACTAATTGGGACGAATTAAACAATAGATTTCCTCTTATTCATAATGTTGGCAATATTGCACCTTATGCAGTAATTTCCATGCTAATGGTTGGAATTATTGCAGCCGTAATAGCAACTTCATTTGGGGGTTCCTCAGTTGCTACTGACTTTGAAGCAACAGATACAAACGGGAACAACATTAGATTATCCTCTGAAGAAGGAAATAATGTAGTTGTATTAGATTTGATGGCTACTTGGTGCAAACCTTGTAAGGCAGTAGCAGACGATACTTTGGTTCCTCTTCAAAATGACCTAGATGGAACGGATAGAAATGTTGTGATTTGGAGTATTAGTGTAGGTGATGACTCCGTATCAGAGTTGAAGGATTACAAAGAGGCTAGTGGATATAATTGGCTACATGCAGTAAACCCAGGTGCAGAAGCATTAGTTGCATATTCGGCTCAAAATATACCTAAGGTTTTGGTTATTGATATGGATGGCAATATTGTCTATGAAGCTCAGGGGGAGGTCGATTATAATGACCTCAAAGCGGTTGTTCAAGCCGCTGAAATGGGGCAAGCAAGTACAGTCAGTGTCAACTCCGCTCCGGTATTGACTTTGGCAATAGCAGCTGGGGCACTTTCATTTCTAGCCCCTTGTGCATTCCCACTTCTTCCTGGATTTGTGACGTTCTATGTGACAGCTCAAGAAGGCCGTGAAGACGAAGAGAGGTCATTGATCAGAGAGGCCTTACCAGCAGGTATTGCAGCATCATCTGGCATTTTCCTAGTCTACTTTCTATTAGGTGCTTTACTTGCTTTGGTAGGTTCAGCGGCCGCAGGTTTCCTAACTCTGATTCTACTTCCTGTAGGATTGGTTTTGATTACAATGGGTATTGCTTGGGCTATACAATACGATTACAGTTGGATTACTGAACCAATAATCTCTCCAGGAAGAAATTTATGGTGGAAAATAAAAATGGCTCTGCCGTTTGGGAATGATACCAATGAAGAACCCGATACAGGGTTCATAGGCCTGTTTTCATATGGTGTTGGATATGGAATGAGCAGCATAGGCTGTACTGTTCCATTACTAATCGGATTAACACTTGCTGCCTCAACTGAATTTGGAACATTTTTTGGCTCATTAGCAGTATTCGTTGTATATGCATTAAGTGCAGCAACAATGATGATTTGTGCAATTTTATTGATTGGTGCTAGTAAGCGTGCGTTAATTGATTTCATTAAAAATAATATGATTAACATAAAAAGAGTAAGCGGTGGGATTCTTGTTTTTGTTGGCCTTTGGGTATTAATGTGGTTTGTAGAATACCAATTTGGAGTTAAGTTAAACCCATTGTAATTTATTCTTAGAATAAATGTATTTTCGAGATTTATCTTTCTGTGAAGAAATTGCAGCCTACGGCTGATTCTGACCCTGCGCTCTCAAATAGGGGTCAGATACCGTCGAAATGGGGATGGGAAGTTGAGCGAGAGCAAGTCTCCAGCCGATAATGACGCCGAAGGCGT
>DAOJ01000006.1 GCA_002502365.1 Euryarchaeota archaeon UBA106 | reverse complement strand
AGAGGTTCCTGAAGGTCAATTCGAAGACATTAGCCTCTTTGATGGTTCGACTCTGAGGTTGGAAACCCTCGGAGATGATCACGATCCAAGCAATGTGGTTGCTGCTCTAGCAGCGATTCATGAGGCTGAACAAAATGACAAGCACGTCACTGGTCTCCTGTATTATGATTCAGAGATGAAGACTGCTGATGAGGCACTAGGTCTGACTGACACACCATTGGTCGACCTAACTGAAGATGAACTGAGACCTAGTAAGCAAGCCCTAGAAGAACTCAACCAATCTTTCCGTGCTTGAGCGATTTACTCGATTATCTATCGAGCGGTTTTGTTGAAATATAGGACCCGACACGGCGAGTCGCTAGTCCCTTAGTGTAGCGGTCCATCATATGGCACTCTGGATGCCATGACCCTGGTTCAAATCCGGGAGGGACTACCAATAATTTCTATCACTCTCGTCCTCTGAACCTCGGCTTCCCTCATTTCATTCAGTCCAGCCTACGAGTCCGAGAGGGACTACCAAACAACTTACAGTGCACGGTTGAGTAATCTGGAGGCGAATGAAATCATCAAGAGAATCATGAACCAAGCAACTGCATATCTTGCCCAAGGAGTCTCTTTCTTTGGTTCAGGAAATGGATCTATTCCCGCTTCAATCGCTTCTGCGAATAGAGCTAGTTCTTCCTCAATTGTCTCAGGATCTCTCATCATAATTCCTCAAGGTTCGGCAGTAGGGTTCCAACCGGAAACATAGGCTTCTTCCAATAAGTTAAATGCAGATTCTGTTCCACTCAGATTTACATTCAAACTTGCAAGATTCTCATCTATTCGACTAGGGTTGCTAGATTTTGGAATTGTAATTGCCCCAGTGTCATATACCCATTTTATTGCAGCCTGGGCTGGTGTGCAGTCTAGTGATTTTGCTATCTTTGCGAGATTCTCACATCCAACCTTGTGACCTCTTGCTAATGGAGAGTAAGCCATTACCTTGGCTCCGATTGCTTCTGTTGCTGCGCGCAGAGCAGGTCGCTGATTCCATGGGTGTAATTCCACCTGATTGACCGCAGGTAAAATGGTCGCATAGGCTCGCATATCATCTAGGTGGTGGGCACCATAATTGCTGACTCCAATTGATCTAGTCCATCCACGAGAAAGGCATTCTTCCATCCCTCTCCATACCCCTGCTCTGGCCTCTATGTCTTCAGGTGGAGCATGAACAAGGTATAGGTCAATGCAATCCAATCCAAGCATATCTAGGCTACTGCGGCAATGTTCGAGCGCCGCCTCGTAACTCGTTGCGTGCGGGCGGCGCAATTTGGTGACAACGAATAGGTCATCGCGGGGCACTCCACTCTCGCGAATGGCTTGGCCGGTCTCAGTTTCGTTAGCATAGGAACGCGCGGTATCTATGAGTCTGTATCCTGAGGATATGGCGTGCTGAACGGCTGTTTTGCACTCTCCTCCTTCAGACATCTGCCAAACTCCTAGCCCGAATCTTGGCATTTGCACTTCATGCTCGCGCTGGCCGGTGGATGTATTGGTGTGTCCAATGGTGATTACGTCGAACCCGCCAGCGCTCATGTTCAGCCCTGAGGGATGTTTGACTTGAGTTTGCCGAGAGGCTCCACTCGGGGCGGGATTGAAGCGGTCAACCCCCTCGTTGAGTCATGAGTGAGTTGCCAGAGGGGGTCGAATTGCCCTCTGCAGAGGTTGCAAAACCTCGACCTTCGGCTGCAGCAGTAATTAGTAGAAACTCAGGACGAGATATGGAAATTCTGCTCTGTCATAGAGTCTCGGAAGTTCCTAGTTTCCCTGACTTTTGGGCATTCCCAGGCGGCGGAATAAGTAGAGTGGATAGAGAAGCAGCGGAAGATAACCCCTCTTGGTTTTCTGAAAGAGATGACCGTGAATCGTTAATCGCCTTATTGAGAGAGATGCTGGAAGAAGTAGGTGTTGCACCAGATGGAAGTGGTGGATTCCAGAATGTGCAAGTAGAAATTATCGACCAAGTCAATGAAAATAAATCAGAATGGGCAAAACTAGTTTCTGAAGGAAGATTATCAATTGACAATTTTAACCCATCTCTAATTACCCAAAGAACGACTCCGCCCGTTGCACCAATTCGTCACAGAAATAGATTCTATCATGTCGCTACGGGAGACGCTTCAATTGAACCAAAACTTCCTAGTGGCCGAACAGAATTTGATGAATTCCAGTGGTGGAAGCCAAACGATCTGCTAGAGGCTTGGCTCTCTCATGAGGTGAAATTACCACCTCCTCAAGTCACACTTATTCGCAACATTGTTCAGTTAGGATTCTCAGAATTAGCCAAAAACCCTCCAAGTGGATACCACAGAATCGAATATGCAAATGGCGTCGAGCTGGTACCAATACCAACAGACACACTTCCACCTGCAACTCATACCGATTGCTATGTTTTGGGCCATCCTGGCGGAAGTAGAATCCTAGTCGACCCTGCCGCAAGATCGATTGAAGCCTTGGAAATCTTGAGGAAAAAAGTAGCTGAAATAGAGCAGTCTGGAAGTAAGATTATTGCAACTGTATTTACTCATAAGCATCCAGACCACATTGGTGATTTATCTGAGATTTCTAAATTTTATCAAGCACCTATTTTTGCCAGTAAAGAGACACTTGCGGTATTGCCAAAATGTGAATCTGACAGAACTCTCGGAGAGGGAGATATAATCGAGATTGATGATGAAAAATGGAGCGTTATCGAGACACATGGTCATTGTCCAGGACACATTTGCTTAGTTGGTGAAGCTGGAATTGTAAGTGGAGATAACGCT
>DAOJ01000084.1 GCA_002502365.1 Euryarchaeota archaeon UBA106 | reverse complement strand
AGAAGCAGGTGGAGGGCAGAAGCGAATCGCTGCCCAACACGCTCGTGGAAAGATGACTGCTCGAGAAAGAATTGAGCAATTATTGGATGAAGATTCATTTGTAGAAGTTGATGGATTAGTCGAACATAGATGTCGAGATTTCGACATGGATAGAAATGTCATTCCAGGTGACGGTGTAGTCTGTGGACATGGCACCATTAATAGTAGAACCGTGTACTGTTTTGCTCAGGATTTCACAGTTTATGGTGGTTCTTTAGGTGAGATGCATGGACTAAAAATCTGTAAAATACTCGATATGGCACTAAAGACTGGAGCCCCAGTAATTGGATTGAACGACAGTGGTGGGGCTCGAATTCAAGAAGGGGTTGCTAGTCTAGGTTCGTACGCTGAGATATTTTTCCGAAATGTAAGAGCAAGCGGAGTTATTCCACAAATTTCGGTAATCATGGGCCCATGTGCTGGTGGGGCTGTGTATTCACCTGCAATAACCGATTTCGTTGTAATGGTTGACCAGACTGCTCACATGTTCATTACTGGACCAGAAGTCATCAAGACCGTAACAAATGAAGAAGTAAGCTTCGAGGATTTAGGAGGCGCATCAACCCATGCAACTAGGTCTGGAGTAACTCATTTCACAGCAGATAACGATGATGATGCTCTGGAATTGGTAAGAGATCTAGTTGCGATGTTGCCTCAAAATAATCTTGAGAAGCCTCCGGTAAAGGCAACATCAGACCCTATTGATAGAGAATGTGAAACTCTGGATGAGTTGATTCCAAATGACCCAACTACACCTTACGACATAGTAGATGCAATCGAAGCGACTCTAGACGATGGAGCGTTCTTAGAGGTACAAGCAGACTTTGCTGGAAATATTGTTGTTGGATTCGGAAGACTAGGCGGGCATACCATTGGGATAGTTGCTAATCAGCCAAAAGTTCTGGCAGGCTGCTTGGACATTGATGCCTCGGTAAAAGCAGCCAGGTTCGTAAGATTTTGTGATGCATTCAACGTACCATTGCTAACTTTCGTTGATGTCCCTGGTTTTCTACCCGGAGCTAGTCAAGAATGGGGAGGGATCATTCGTCATGGAGCAAAGTTACTCTATGCTTACGCTGAAGCAACTGTTCCGAAATTAACGGTAATTACACGAAAGGCATACGGTGGGGCTTACGATGTGATGAGTAGTAAACACATTAGAGGCGATTACAACATCGCATGGCCTTCAGCTCAACTTGCAGTTATGGGAGCAGAAGGCGCTGTGCAGATAATACACCGGCGTAGAATAGGATCAGCAGGCGACCCTGAAGGAGAAAGAAATCGATTGATTGATGATTACGAAGACACCTTTGCAAATCCATATCGAGCCGCCTCGCTAGGCTATTTGGATGATGTGATTCAGCCTAGTGAGACTAGGGCTAAATTAACCAAGGCATTAGGGGCTTTGCTGGAAAAGGAAGAGATTAGACCTGCTCGAAAACATGGAAATATCCCACTGTGAGGTATCATATGGCTCGGAAAAAAGATCGTTTACGGGCTGCTGCTATTCTGGCTGTATTGCTTGAGGAAGCAGAAGGAGAAGCGTTGCAAATCTCAGATAGTAGAGATATAGGGAAGGCTTGGTCTCATGACCATAGACGTTCTCTAAGTGGAAAAAGAAATTTGTTACGGGCTCGCACACGTAGAAGTACTACTAGGTGATAATATGAAAAAACGCAAAGTCAAAGTCGACGGAGAGGATTTTGATGTCGAACTTGAGAAGCAAGGTAACGTATGGAATGTCTCCATTGAAGGAGAGAGTTTCAACATAGAAGTCGAAGGTAGTTCTGTTGGAGAATCATCTGGAAGTAAACGGAAAAAAAGAGGAAGGGGGAAAAAATCGGGTACTATTTCCTCTACAATACCTGGCAAGATTGTTTCAATATCCGTTGAAGAGGGAGATAATGTCGCTGAGGGAGATGTTGTGATGATTCTAGAAGCGATGAAAATGCAGAATGAAATTCAAGCCCCCCTTTCAGGAACCGTAACTGCAATTAATTGCAAACCGGGTGATAGTATTGAGGCAAATTCCCCATTGGTTGTAATTCAACCCGAAGAAAACAAAACTGAGTAGCACCTGAGGAAGACATATGCCGTCATGCGATTACCCAGGATGTAAGGCGAAAGGGGAAAAAATTAGTCGTCTTTCACCAGAAGGTTACCTAGTTGCTACAGGAAAGAAAGCTTATTCGTTCCGTGAAGCATATCGACGCTTTCACTATTGTAAAGAACATCATGATGAATTGATGACTAATGTGTGGAATCGAGTTCGTTCCAAGGATGACAAAGAAGACGACCATGTTGCCCCTACAGCAATTTAACCTCAAATTAGGCCTAATGCATCTTCTATTCTGTTTAATTCAGGCCCAGTAGAACCTGAACCTACTAGTGCATCGGAATTACTTGCCACACATCCAGCACCGACATAAGGCGAACCAAAACAAACAGTCCCTACCATAACAGGAACTTGCATAATTTCCGTAATCTTGGCAGCCTCTTCTGCGGAAATATCAGGATGAGCGAGTATTCCTTTGTTATTTGCAACAGTCAACGACCCAACGGTTTCCTGACTAGCCACTTTTGTACGAAGGGCATCAACCTTCAGGACTTCACCAATCATTTCGGCACCGGGTCCCGGAATTACTGGACTAACTATCGCACCATGGTCATTGCAAGTTACAAGATTTCCTGCGGCATTTACTCCGCTCTCTAAAACTACAATATCTCCGAAACTGGTTAATTCGTCGAGATCCGCTTCTGTGGCAATATCTGCGACCGCCAAACCATTCTTGTTTCCGCGAACTAATGAACCAAGTAATGCTGAACCGCCAATTAGGCATGGATGCATTTCCAGATCAAATGCTGATTGTAATTCTTCAACAGCAGGTTTATCCAAAGATGCAGGATGAAACAAAACATCTCCAATGACACTTAGATAGACTCCCACTTGAGCGTGTCCAAGTATGTCTCCGGTTGATATTCCCATAGGCTCACCTCTGCACTTCTGTATGTATGGCTACGCCCATAGTGAATGAATGTTGAT
>DAOJ01000016.1 GCA_002502365.1 Euryarchaeota archaeon UBA106 | reverse complement strand
AGCATTATAGTACGTGCTACCATCATCTTTTTGATCGGCAAGAATAGCATCTAGTCCGTGCTGCTTCCAAGCAATCCATGCCGAGCCACCGTCTAGGAATGCAATATCAGCGTGGCCAAAACGCAACGCTTCTATTGCCGCAATGTCTGAGCCTATTGGATATAATTCAACTGTGTAACCAGATTTTTCAGCCAAAAAATCTGCCAATAATTGTGGGTTTGCTTCCGGGTTCTGATAATCATCCTGTGTTTTGAATGCAATAATTATTACATTTTCATCTTCTTCTGAATCTAGACAACCGGCCAAAGTAGAAAAGAGAATTATTCCAATTAGTGTGCTTGCTATCAGTGTCCTGTGCGTCATTTTTAGGGCTCCCTAAACCGTCGGACTGATTAGTTATTTATCTAGTTTAGGGAGCCCTAAACTAACAAAAATAAGCGCTCTTGTGCCGCCGATAGCAATATTTCCCGAGACTCTTTCGGGTTTTGTAATGAAGCGGGTTGCCGATGTTCAAATCGTGGTATTACTGACAATCTTTGCATTGATGGCTTCTTGGTTACCAATGGCGAGTCAAAACGTCTCGATTGAAGAGGAAGTTATACGAAGTGAGCAATTAGGTCCTGATGAGCCAACTCTTGAGGAACGTTGTAGCACAATTACTTTCGAAGATATGTTCGATTATACAAAAGCCATTTTCAACGTGCAAATTTCATCAGATTGGAATTCCGCCGATGTCCAAGCAGTCGCTTGGGTAAATGGAACTCTAGCAGATGATGTAAGACAAAGTTTGGATGAATACATTGCTCAGATTTATCCAAGTGGAGACGATGGATGGATTTCTACAGACGAAAGGGAAGGAGTCAGGGCAATCGCATCTGAGTGTGTTCAATATACAATTACTAGAATGGGCATGAGAGATGGAAGCCCCCATAGAGGTGGTGAAGGAACGGATTGGAAGAATGTTAGTTGGAAAGAAGATGAAGTTCTTGTCGAAGAATGGAATCTGGTGCCACCCAGGCATTCGGAATCAAGGGAATGCTCTGGTCTAGGTAGTAATAGCGATTGTTTTGAAGTCCCGGTTTACCCTAACAATGAGAGAGATTGTGACACCGATTTAGATCCATCTAGTGGAATTGATGAATGTAGGTTGATGCTTTGGTTAAATGCCACACTCACAATTTCAAACATTAATGACCCTAGTCAATTTACTCTCGCCTATAATGCCTCAAACATGAGCGGAGCAGAATACCATATCACATTCCCAGTAACAGAAGGTCTACGCCTCGATATGTGGGAAGAATGCGAAGGTAGAGATGTGCAGGCTGAGTTAGACGATTTCGCCGGTGTGGCTCCGTTGAGAGGTAGTTGCATAGGAGATGGTTCATCTACCTACAGTCTAATTGAAAATGAAGATGGAAGTCTGACTTACTCCTTCTATCCCAACATGCCTCAATGGCCAATTGGGGAGGACATATTTGCTGACTTCACAACTGCTCCAATTCCAGTTGATGAGCCCCCCGTGTGGACCGAAAATGCACCCTCTGATGGAGCATGGATTCCCCGAGTAAATAGTGGCCCTCAGATTGTTGCTAATTGGGATCAAATTCAACATTGGTTTGAAGATGAGGCAGGAGTTTCTAACCTGAATTTGAATTGTCGGGGAAATTCAGACCTAGCGATATCCTATTCTGCAAGAGAATTATCAATGGAAGTCCCTGAAGCAGGCATCGGAGAATTAGTTTGTGAAGCAATAGATAACGCTGGTCAATCTTCAGGAAATAGAACTTGGAATATTGGTGTGCCTTTTGATATCTCAACGAGTTCTACAGACCTGTCAGACCCTCATCCGATTACAATTTCTCCAGCAGAGGGCTGGCCTGATTTTTCTGTAGAAATTGGGTTTTCATCGACTTTTAGCGAGGCTGATTCTCATTCAGGCCCGTACTTAATCCAAGAGTCAGTAATCACTGAAAATATTCCAGTAGTTGGTATTGTTCCAGGTCCCGCTTATGTCTCAGTGAAGATTAGTGGAAGTAACGTTAATGATATTCAAGCAATTTTTGATTTGGGAATTGAAAAGGCTAGTATTGCACCAATTTTAACCGTTAATTCAGAAGGATGGGACGGAAGTTCGTGGGCAATGAGTGGTCAATTTTCTGACCCTGATGGTGAAGAAGTTAACTTTGTTTTGAAAATAGATGGTTCGTCGATTGGAAGTGTTTCAGTTAGCGGCAATACTTGGTCAACACCTCCAATCGATTTCTCAGTTTGGCCAGAAGGCATTCACATAGTGGAAGTTCAAGCCTGTGATGAATCGGGCCTTTGTACCAATGAACAACGTAGTGTCAATAATTCTGAATTATTCGCCGAACCTGAACCTGAACCTCAACAACCGAAAGATAACACATCGGTTTTACCCTCATTGGGTTTGGTCGGCCTAATCATCGCATCATCTGCCGCACTCATATACTCGGGCCGACGCGATTGACCTCATGAGCTTCTCTGGCACAGTTGAGAAGGAGTCGCACGAAGGTGGACTTCTCGTTGCCTTTGAGGGACGTGCACCTAGACTTGGGGCAACTCTGAGAATCATCGGAGGAAAGCCGATTGGAAAGGTGAATTCTGTAATTGGGGCTATAGATCGGGCCTTTGTTCACATTCATCCAATCTCCGACGAAATAGAATCCTCAAACACAATCGGTTCGCCTGTTGAAATCGCTCCAAGAGAAAGGCGCGAGAATCGTGGTCGTGGAAGAGATAGGTACGCGAAAAGAGACAACCG
>DAOJ01000087.1:10238-34563 GCA_002502365.1 Euryarchaeota archaeon UBA106 | reverse complement strand
AAGGATCAAATTATTTATTCAGACTCAACAGAATCCGGATTAAATTTCCCCGATAATTTTACTACTCTTTTGACTCATGATTCTTGGCAGGGCTTTGCGGGGTCATCATTTGGAGCCAAAACCAGCACTGCGTATCGTAGCTTAATCAACGGGACTACTAGTGAGGATGTTGGATCAGCTAACCCCTTATCTTCAGATTCAGACGGTGATGGAATGCCTGATGGATGGGAATTTTATCATGCTAGATGGAGTTTATTTGATGAATCTTGGACTCTCAACCCAGTAGATGAACGAGATCAAGTTGGAGACCCTGATGGAGATGGAATGAATAATTGGGAAGAATACAACGTCATCGACGGCAACTTAAGTGAAATAGATGGCCTTACTACAGTTCCCCAATTTTACCTTTTGAATGTAGGAGGTGAGTCACTTGCAACACCTTGGTTATCCGCGGAATCTACACTTTCCTTCGGCACCTTCCTTAGCCAAGAAGAAATTCAACAAAGAGGATACACAGCAAATCCCAATGAACCTGATACCGATGGTGATGGCCTTCTTGACGGTATAGAACTGATGTTTACCAGATGGAACATGACTGATGAAACCTGGACATTAAACCCACTTATCGCGGGGGATGGAAATTATGATTCAGATAGAGATGGAATAACAGACCTTGTTGAGTTGAACCTAACCAATAAAAATCCGCAAAATGGCGGTCTATCTCCTCCAGATGCTCCTCGAATGTGGGAAGAAGCAGAAGCACTAGATCCTAATGAGGCAATTAATAGAGTGTATAGAATTCTTTTCAATAAAGAAGGTAGGGCAGACATAGCTCTTCAGCAGTTTAATGATTGGCAAGATGGAGAACCGGCGAAACCACTGTTACTGGCCTTATTGGGAATTACAGATCCAAATTCTGATGATACCGATAGAGACGGTATGAGTGATGGATACGAATATTGGTTTACAGAATGGAATTTAGAAGATAACATATGGACTATGAACCCACTTACTGATGTTGACATTCATGAAGATAGTGACGATGATTCATTTGATTGTAATGGAGATGGGGTGATTTCAGACTCAGAATCTTTCGACAATCTTGCAGAATATGATGCCCGAGTTTATGGGAAAAGATCTGCAATTGATACGATACCAAACGGTACAGGATTGGTCTCTTATGGTCAAGACACCATAAATGCATATATGGATGAAAAAGCCATGAGTGAACAAGCTGCAAATGATAGACTCTGGGTTTTATTTTCTACCAAGGATACGAAATCTAGTGATAGAGCGAGCCTGATAAATTCAATAGATTATGATAATTTCAACATCAGCTTGGCAGGTGTATCGGATCCATCAAATTCTGATTCGGACAGTGATGGACTACCTGATGGGTGGGAGTTCTGCTATTCAATTTACGGCGAATGGTTACCTGTTAACGATTATCGCTGGTCTCTGAATCCTCTAAATCCGTTGGATGTGAACTATGACCCCGATGCAGATGGTTGGTATGATAGAACACAATTTGACAATGTTTCCGAGCAAGGTGTATGGGATAACAGAGAGTTCATTTTAGCACCTCCAATTGATCAAATACCACAATCAAATACTGAATTATTTTTCACAAATATCATGGAATTCAACAATGGAACTCATCCGCTTAAATTGGATAGTGATGAAGACTCAAATGTCATGGAGCCGGTATTTATTGGAGGGTTAGTGGTTGATTATGTTCAAAATTTGAATCTTTCAGATGGCCGAGAGGTATTCAAATATGGAACTAATCCTTTAGACAATGATACTGATGGCGATATGATGCCTGATTTTTATGAGTACTTTAGAGGTTGGAATGAAACCAATGATAATTGGTCTTCATATCTAAAAATATCAGTGGATTGGTATCAGATCACTCCTAGCGTATTGAAACCGGTCACTGTCAACGGTGGGGTAATTGGTAGACCAAATCTTGAATGGACTTGGTTCACTCATGATGCGACTGACCCATCTGATGCGGGACAAGATGCTGACAATGACGGAGGTTGGGACTGTACTGGGGGTAATTGTGTATACATCCCATACAATAATTTCCAAGAGTATTACGGTATTTCTAATGCTACACTCTCCTCTCCTCAATTAGTTCGGCAAGCAAATCTTGTGGATTGTTATGGGAATATAGTTGTGGAGTGGTGGCAACTAAGAGAGTCTCTCCTGGGCCTATGTTCTGGTAGTTCAGGAATCACAACAAATTATTTCAAAATGTACGCGATTGCAAATGAAGATGGCACTTACAATTCAAACCAATTATACACATTAATTATTGACGATAACGATATAGATTACCAAGTGGTAAATACAAACGATGATGAAATTCTAGTCAATGGTGTGTGGGCAGATTCTTACAATAGATTTGCAGGAGATCAATACCATCTGCCCAATATAGGCTTAGGAGAATATGTCTATGGATGGTGGAATATAGATATAGACGGGGATAATTTTGCAGACGGTACTGATCCAACTAATTGGGACTCAGATGGTGATTGGTACAATGATTGGTTTGAAATTAATGATGACATCATCGATGGGGTTTGGGGAGATAGTGGCTCACCAATGAGATATGATACGAGGTCTATTGATTTCTCCTAGAGGCAGATTTTAGGTGATATCATTGGATGAGAATACCAAGATCCCAGCTCCTGATTCACCTGTAGAAGAAAGGTTACTATTCCTCCAAGAAAATATGGTAAACTTCGTGAAGCAATATAACTTACCCGTAATAGAGGTTTCATTGGTAGTTTCAAAATATATCCGTACTCTACTTGAATCATTAAATCGTACAGCCTCAGAAAGTGGTGAAAAATTACCCGAAAATATTTCACAACCGTGGGATATAGACCAGAAATACAATGCTCCAACAATAGAGTCCTTTCCTTTGGATAAGCTTCTAGGCACACTGGATGAAGATAGGATGGACATACTTGACACCATGATTAGAGTGATAATCAATGGCGCAGAAATACCTTTTTCATCAGTAATTACACTACTCCGTGATTGGGAAATGCGTCTAAGAATTCAGATGGCTGAAGCCACCAGCCCTGGCCATTTGTTTAGTCCTATGGAGCTCCCTGAAGGGTTCTAGTATCTTCAATGCAATACGGACAGTAATTAGCGATCTCATATTGTTCACTTTCCATTTCTTCTTCAGTTAATGGCTCTCTACAGGCCCAACACATTTGAGTTGTAGTCTCCTCAAGTGCAGGATCAAGGGCAACCCTTCGGTCAAAAACGAAACAATCGCCATTCCAATGTTCTCCGCCAACCTCTTCGAAGTAACCAAGAATTCCTCCTTCCAATTGTCTGACGTCCGACCATCCTTGTTGCATCATAACCGCACTAGCTTTTTCACAACGGATTCCACCTGTACAGAACATTACCACAGTCTGATTTTTGTCAATTTCAGACTTTGCAAGAGCGTCCGGAAATGCCCTGAATGTCGATAAATTGAGGTCGACCGCTCCTTCGAAAGTACCTAAACGCACCTCGTAATCATTCCTAGTGTCTAGGACGACAATTTCTCTACCTTCGTCTAACCAAGATTTGAAGGTAGAGGGGGAAATTGTTTCACCGGTAGATTCAGACGGTCTTATTGACTCTAGTCCAAGAGAAATGATTTCTTTTTTCAATCTCACATTCATTCTACGAAACGACATTCTTTCGCTGTAAGAAATTTTTAGTGGAATGTTGATGAATCGTGAATCCTTTTCTAGATATTCAATAAATGAATCAATTGAAGATTGACTACCTGATAGGAAGAAGTTTATTCCTTCATGACTAAGCAATATCGTACCTAGTAAACCGACTTCGTCACAGACTGATTTGAATGGTTCTCGAAGTTCGTCTCGGTCGGGTAAATCTACAAATTTATACCCGGCAATATTGACAATTTTTCCCACCATTACGCAACCTACCTAGATTCTGTTCTAGCGACAATACCACTTGAAACCCACCAAGCATCTCCGATTGACCAGACATACAGAACAGGCCACAACACTATGGTGAGGATAAGCGGGAATTGTACAGCAAACCAACTAGCAGCTTTACGATGTTGTCGATTAAAGTGTTGTCCGATGAAAAAGAAGGGAATCAATGCCAATATTATAGCAATTAATGGCCTAAGTGCACCCCATGGGCCGATTCCCCCACTGATTTCGTACCAGATGACTCTAACAACACCCAGAGGCCCTGTGTCGTCAACATCGTCTTCGACGACTTGCACGACATAATCACTTGCCATTGACCTTTGGCAAAGCATAAGGCGAATGAATCTGACGATGCTTCGTGCACGCAAAACACAACTACCGACAGTTATTCGGTCGGCTGTGGAAAAGAGGGTTCTGCTGACCTCCTTCCCTGCCTTCGGAAGGAATAAGGTGAATGTATCTAATAAAGTAATGACGATTTTACAATCGAAAGTGATATCTGGAATTTCTATCGAGCCCTTGCTGTTAACCTGCGATGAAGCGGGCTCACGTACAGTATCAGAAAAAATTCAAAATGGCGAAAAATATGACGCAATTATTCAAATGGGTCTAGCCGAATCAAGGAAAATAATTTCTATGGAGCGTTGGGCCCATAATAAATCGGACTTTTCAATAGCAGATAATTCCGGAAGAATATCTAATGAAGAAATAGTGAAAGATGCCCCTCTAAAATATCAAACTACAGTTTCTAAGCATATTTTGGATGAGGAATTTGAGGAAGAAGAAGATGTGCAATGGAGTGAAAATGCAGGTTCTTTTGTATGTAATGAAACTTTTTTTAGAACACTCAATTCTATAGAGTCAAACAATCAAAAAATCCCTGCGATATTTATCCATTTGCCTCCCGAAGAGGAAATTGATTTAGACAGACAAATCGAAGTAATATCTCGTATAATCCAAATACTTGCAATTAAACCGACATTAAGAGTAGTCGGGGCTCTATTATTTGATTCAAACAATCGTATTCTATCCTGTCGTAGGCCTCCAGAGGATGCTTGGGGAGGGTGGTGGGAATTTCCTGGTGGGAAGATTGACCCCGGAGAATCCGAGGAAACAGCACTTAGAAGAGAAATTTTTGAAGAATTAGGAATCCATGTTAATCCAAAGAGTAAGGTGGCTACAATATATCATGAATACGAAGATAGATTTGTATCATTGTATATCTGGGATTGTGGGATAGTTGACTCTTATACAATAATTCCAATCGAACATGACGTTATCAAGTGGTTAGACCAAAGATCTCTAAATTCCGTAAAATGGTTACCTGCAGACAAACCTCTAATTGAAGAATGGATGAAATCAGGTATCCCTAGAAATTAGTCCAAATTTACGGTTCTCCTACCCCTATTATCGAACCATTCCTTAGGAGTTCCATCATTCTCCATCTGTAAATCATCCCCAACAGTTCTAGGTATGCTATTTCTGCCTTCATGCCAGGTTTGTTGCTCTAACCATAACCCAAGGTTTTCTCCTTGCAAACCTACTTCAATTACTCCTCCCATAGGTGACTCGTCTACAACAAATGATACCTTTCCAACAAATGCCGCTTGTCGGGACAGGAAAAAACTTGTACAATCATCAATTAAATTCAGAGTCATTGCATCAAGGGCGGTATCCAAAATACGATTATTTTTACAATTCTCAATTACCGATGAAAGTGAATCTGAATTTCCAGTAAGGACTTCTGCCTCACGAATAATTGGGTATTCTTGTTTTGGTTGTGGATTCTTACAATCCCAATCCGGAAACAATCTTGTAACCGCACCGTTAACCATAGAGATATCCTCGTGATTTTCCACTACAGTTGATACAGTAATGATTGGTTCCACAATATTCTCGGCTGAAAGGAGGGTCATGATATCTATGGTATGTGTGTCTCACAATATCGCGAATGATTCAAACCTTGGATTTAGGAGGCCACATCATGGCAGAGCGTTCTCCGCTGATTAGCATGGCTTTGCTTTTTGCTCCAACAGTCTGTGTTGTGGCCTTGAGATTTGGCCTACCCAATATCGAAGAATTACTGATAGAGGATATTATAGCCCAAGTCGTAATACACTCATTAGCAATAATTTTGGGAATAATCATGTACCTAAAGTACAGAGTGGTTGAGGACCATGAATACCACCGGTCTAGTGCCATCAAAGGACTTTCGAAAATGTACAAAATGGAAGATAAGGGCCTCTGGGGGCGTGGGGATGCGGCTTTGGAACGCTTAGAGGCACAGGCACAAATAACACCGAAAGGAAGGTCAGGTTTACGAATCCAACAAAGAATGAGTGGACGTATCTCCGATTTGAATAAGGAAGGAAATGAGATTGAATTAGATTCCCAAGACACACGAATGGATGTAGACGTTCAGGTGGAAGGTATTGCTGGTAATTTGCGAATAGATTCGACAGATTCAGAAGTTCCTGAAAAGCAGACAGGTTCGTTCAGTTCCAGTGCAGAAGCTTCAGCTAAGCGTAGACTCGCAAAAGAATTGGCACGTAGGGAAAAGAATGCTGCTAAGTTGGAGAGAAAGGAGAAAAAACAAGCTGCAAAGCAGGCCAAGGCAGCCCTGAAAGCAGAGAAAGCTGCTGCTAGGGCTGCCGCCAAAGCAGAAAAAATCGCTAGTAAAAAATCTGCTAAATCAAGTAATCAAACTAATTGGGATATTGAGGAAGAAAATCAATGGTCATCAGTAAAAACTTCTACAAAGGATAGATCTGTAATCTCCTGTAAAGAGTGTGGTGCTGTCAATAATAGCGGAACCGCATACTGCACTGGTTGTGGTGCTTTCCTCTGAGCAATCCAATGGGTTGAAAACAGGTGCTTGTTGGGTATCATATGTGGTGGTCGCTTGAGTCAGAAGAGGGATTACTACGAAGTATTGGGTGTTGACAGGAAAGCATCTGAATCAGACCTAAAGAAAGCCTTCCGTTCAAAGGCCAGAAAATTCCACCCTGATAAGAATCCTGATGACCCTGATGCTGAAGCTCGTTTCAAGGAAGTTCAGGAAGCATATGCTATACTTTCTAACCCCGATGAAAGGAGAAAGTACGACATGTTTGGGCACGACCGACCTGGTGGATCACCTTGGGGTTCTGGGGGATTCCAAGGAGTCAACATAAGTATTGATGACTTGTTTGGAGGTGGTTTTGATTCTATTTTCTCATCATTATTTGGTGGGGGCGGTCGACAAAGGGCCTCTAGGGGTTCCGATTTACTTATTCGACATGACATAACCTTCCAAGATGCCTTTAATGGGGTTGATGATGAATTAGATATTGAAGTACTAACTCATTGCACAAGTTGTGAGGGTATTGGTTCAGAAACTCCAGATGGAGTAAGAATATGCCCAACCTGTGATGGTAGAGGGCGTATCACTAGAATAGAAAGAATAGGTCCTTTCCAACAACAAGTCACTCAAGATTGTGGTGCCTGTGGCGGAGACGGGAAAATCATTCAAAATCCATGTAAATCATGTTCAGGTGAAGGTAGAGCAAAGCAATCGAAGAAAGTAAAATTCTCAGTTCCAGCAGGAATTGATAGTGGAACAAGATTGAGATTGAGCGGCCATGGCGAATCTCCGAGACATCAAAATGGAAGTCCTGGAAATTTATACATCGAAATTATGGTGGAAGATCATGAATGGTTTGAAAGAGATGGTTCAGACTTATTGATGGCGCTTCCTGTGAGTTATCTCGATTTACTTCTAGGTGCTAATATTGAGTTTCCTCACATCGATGGTTCTCCATTAAAAGTCAACATAAAACCAGGCTCAAAGCCTGGGGAAACAATTACTATTCTAAATCGTGGTTTGCCTTTCCCAAGAGGGAAACGGGGCAGAGGTGCAGTCATGGTTTTGCTTAAACTATCAATGCCAGAGAAAGTTTCGCGTACTACAAAAAAACGGTTACAAGATTTAAGAGAGGAATTGGGTAGTAAAAAATCGATTACTGAAAATATTATCGAAGAAGCAAGAAATAGACGGCGCTCATGACCAATCTATTGCTTTATTTGGAACCGCGGCTAGTGGTTCTCCATCTACCAGACCAGATAGATGGAAACCAATATTCGACGGCTCTCCCTCAATTGCCAATTTGAGGAAGGTTTTGCTATTTGGTGCCAAAGTGTCCAAGAAAATTTCATCGCCGTTGAATAGATGCTTAGGTGACACTTGGACGATACTAACATTTGCTCCTTCAGGTGCATAAACCCTCATAGCAGCTAACTCCCAAGGGGAATGGTCCACTCTAATTCCAATTAGTAGAGTCGTGGCACCTTCCAAAATTTTCCAGGCACATATTTCGATTTGTTTTGTATTGTGTCTAAGCAACGGTGCGCCCCAATCTTCTACCACAGCTTGCCATGGACTGTCTCCCAATTGGTGTAATGCAGAGTCGATTACTTGCTCATTCAAGTCATCTTTTGCCAATATGTTTGTGAGTCTCTCTCGTAATCGCCTTAATCTTCGAAGTTCATGTTGTTCGATTTCTATTTGGTATAATCCATTACTCCACCGGTTACGATTCCAAAATAATACTAACATCGCAGGTGCGAGAAGAAATAATCCTGCAAATATGTAATAACTTGCAAATAAACTAGATTGATCTGTAAATGTATCTGGCTTTTCCTCGATTACTTCTCCATTATTGACTAATGTGAAATCATAGAATGTCAAACTTCTCTCTCCTATTTTTTCAACTCTGATGGCATGAATTCCTGTTGGAGCGTCAATCAACCCTCCTTTTGATGTATTAGTTATTAACCCAGATTCTTGATTTAAAATTAAAATTTGATAACTTACTGGCTGTGAATAGTCATAATCAATATGTAATCGAGAACCATTTATTGAAGTCACTTCAAAGGAATAAACATCAACGGATTCATCCGAGGACATCGTCGCTGATATACTATAATTTGTGTGCAATCTAGGCCATTTTGATAGATCATCATCAACTGTCCAAAGTCTATCTGGAGCATCACCCATTGCCCCAGCGTCTCCTTTTGGATTCTCAGTCAAACCAATGCTCCACTCTGCAAGGGAGTCAGAGGTCATACGAATCTCAATAGATTCAGTATCCACATTGGTTAGGATAGGGCTCGAACAGTTTTCCTCAACAGGTGAAGATGATTCATTTTCTGATAAAAGAAAAACTTGGAAATTTACTTCACCAAATCTATCAGAACAATTCAAAATCAGGTTCATTCTACTAGCCGCATTTATACGGATTGAATCTCCTTCAAAATCTTCTGATGAAATCCATCCTGTGATACGTTCTGTTTCATTAGGAAATGATAGAGGTTGTTGTTCACCCCATGTGCTTGATAATTCTCCCCATGAACTCTCAAATTGCCTTGAAAATGAGAAAATATACAGTTCATAGCTAGTAAAACTAGATTCTGGTAGTTGCTTAAGTCTAAGCCAAAGTTCTCCTTCATCTGGATATTCGAAAAGGAAGTCACCATTTTCTCTATCCTCTATTTCATTTAGCAGGGTTTTACTTGTATCATTCCTAATCCAAAATTCCAATTCGACAGAATTGGGCATTAGTGGTGTTGGCATGTGGATGATATCTCCCGAATCACCTTGGATTTGTATTGAATCTCTGTCTGAGTCATCCTCAAGCATACCAACTATCCAATGGGTATTCGAAAAAACGGGAACTTTACAGGTGTCAATCGAGCAAACCAGATTTGAATCAACTATTTTCTGTTCTACATTTGTGCCTGGGCTTGGGACATTATCTAGCCAATCCATCTCCTCTTTGAAAATCAAATTTGAATCCTGATTTATTGACTGAGTCATTTTTATGGTTAAATGTTCTAATGTTGTTCCCGGATTCGCACTTAACTTTAGGCTAACATTACCTTGTGCTAGGTATGAAAGTCGAATCTCATGAGTGTCCGCAACCGTATAATTTCCATCCTCGCTAAAAACTTCCAGTTGCAAACCAGAACAGGATAATTTTTGACAAGTGATTTCGACGTAAATGGGGAGAGGTTCTGGGAAATTTTGCTCATTATCAATCAGATAAATGGTTTCTTGAGCATCCTGAGAGGCGACCGAGATCGAACCTCCTAAGGTGGCAATTAACACGACCATAACGACGGTTGAAGTGCGTCTCACGTTCCTACGGGACGGCTTCTCCCTTAGAATCCTTCAAGCGGACTGCTTCATTAGAGAGACCAATGAAAGAGGAGGCAGCAGAGCGTCCACTTGCCCGTGGTATCGCCGCAAGGAATCGTTTTGCACGCATTTTTTCTCTTGGCGATAGGGCATCACCGTCATCTTGGACGCCCGGTTTGGTTTTATCTTCAGATGATCCTAAATTGCCTTTATCTATCGCAGCATTTCAGTTTCAGAGAAATCCTAATACTATTCCGGCGACGATATCAATACAAGTCTTAGATGATTTATGTTTGCCTTTTGGAGAATTAGAATGTTGGAATTCAGTAGAGGGTCTGATCCTGCCTTCTAGCTTAGATGAATCAGATAGTGGTGTAAGTCCTCAAGGTATTCAATTTCTGCCAGTTTCTTGGCAAGCCTTGCATCATGATTCAAATCTACTTGATGAAAAAATGGAACCTTCAGTAATTGCCCTGATTGATGCCCCCCAACTTGCTGAGCGTCCAGGTCGACTAATTGAGGCTCTTGATACAATTAGACGTAGATTCCCTACCTCATTAATTTGGACGCCTGGTATAGGAGGTCCTGATAATTGCGCATTGCTTACTTGGATGGGTGTAGATTTATTCGACCTTTCAAGATCTCATGAGGCTGTTGGCCGAGGTGTTTTACTGACCGAGGATGGACCTAGAGAACCCGATTCTATTTTGGGCGAAAAGACGGATTTACAAACTCAAATTGAAGCATGGAATAGGGCTTTGGCGGCTACGCGTTCAGCAATCAGAAATGGAACAATTAGACAACTTGCTGAGCGTCAAGCACTCACTAGCCCAAGGTCAGTAGAAAGATTACGAAGGCATGACTCCATGATGGCAGAATTGGCCGCAAAATCTCCAGGTTCAGCCTCTCTTGAACGTGTAGTCCCTCAAGGAACCAATCTTCTTTGCTATTCTCATAATAGTCGAGATGATCCACTCATCCAAGATTGGAGACGACGAGTATCTCATATCCATACCCCTCCAAATCATCAACGAAAAGTAATGCTTCTTCTGCCTTGTTCTGCTCAGAAACCCTATCGTTTGTCTAAGTCGCACCGCAGATTTCAGCGAGCAATCCCAACAAGGGGCATTCATGAGGTAATGGTCACAGCTCCTTTGGGATTAGTACCTAGAGAATTAGAGGACATTTGGCCTGCTGCACATTACGATATTCCTGTGACAGGAGATTGGGACGTTGATGAATTGAACTATATTCGCGAAATGGTGGAATTGTACGCTCGACGTAATGGTTTTTCCAGAATCATAAACCATTCAGGAATCAATTTAGAATTCGAAGGAATTCAGGTGACTGATACTCGCAATAGTGAATCTGCAGGCTCAGGGGATTCATTAGATAGGCTTAATCAAGCCATAGAAAATGCCATCGATGTATTTGATATAAAGAACGTTAAAGAAAGCCTGCATCGACTTGAGAAATTGAAGGCACTCTCAAGATTCCAACACGGAACTGATGACTGGTTAGAGGGTACGAAAGTAAGTGGTAGACCACCGATATTTCGTATCGAGAAAAATCAAATCCAAATGGCACTATGGAATCCCCGTTCAGGCCGTTTTTCATTTTCAAAGGCAGCCCTGCCGGTATTGGAGTCATGCGGGGCTTTAGGACGAGTAGAATTGATTTCCGATTTTGACTGGCGAGGGGATTTATTCTCAAGTAATGTCCAGAGTGCTGATGAGAACATTTGCATTGGGGATGAACTTCTTGTCTTCCAAGATGGTGAGCTGATTGGTAGTGCCAGAGCAGAGGCAGCAGGATGGGAATGGCCTAACGGGCCAGGTAGATTGGCCAAAGCAAAACACCGATTGTGATGATTACACCCTTCGGGTGATATGCGTAGCGATTAAAGAGGGGGAGCAGGTCGGCAGGCCGCTTGAGGTGACCAAAGTGGCACGAATGCATAGTAAAGGGAAAGGCAAAAGTGGCTCTGATAAGCCAAATATTTCCGCCGCGCCCGATTGGTCAGAGTCTGATAAGAAAGCGGTCGAGGATTTAATCCTCAAACTATCAGGGGAAGGCCATTCTACTGCAATGATCGGAACCATACTTCGAGATCAGCACGCTGTTCCCGATGTAAGATTGGTAACAGGTGAGAGAATTGCAGAAACTCTGGAAAGGAATGGAATCGGTGGAAGATATCCTGAGGATATGATGAATTTGATGCGTCAAGCACTGAGAATGATTGACCATCTAGATGCGAACCACAAAGATTTGCATAACCGCCGTCAACTCGAATTAACAGAGTCTAGAATTCGTAGACTTGCAAGATATTACAGAAGTTCTGGGAAGTTAGACTCCGATTGGGTGTACAAACGAGACCAGCTCCGATTGATGGTAGAGTAAATCTCACTATTTTTCATCTGCTTTTTCATAATCGGTAGGCGATGGAAATTTTAACCACCTCTACTAAGCAAGGCCGATGAAGCCTCTGCTTGAGTCAGAACCATTCTCAACAGTTGCGCCCATACTAAAGCAAGCAGTTACAGGTTTGCGAGCTTACAATGGAACAATTATGCTTCTAGCAGCACCTTCCCTTATTGGAGCACTTTCAATCGCTCCAATCGAGGCCGCATTACTAGATTTAGGAATCCCCTATAGACGCCGATTTAAGCTTGAATCGCCTTCTGAAGGATCATGGATCCATGTGGTGGGCCCTGCCCAAATTTCAGGTCCAAGTTATACCACTGAACCTCCAAGACTAAGTTTGGAGACCGCACTAGTTGATGGTTTGGTTTCTTCATCAGGAGCTTCACTTCGGGGGCCATTGACCACAGTAGCACAGTCCCATGCAATTGCCCAATCATTGGCTCCCAATGGTGTCAGGGTCAGAAGATTGAGGCCCTGGTTAATTTCTGGTAATTGGCTAAATTCTGCATTGGATACGACATATGATCCAGTCTTTACTGCCTTGAGAGATACTTTGATGGATGAAGGTTCGATAAATATAGTCCCAATGCCAGAGGTATCTTCAATTGAATTATCCAATACTCCTTGGGTGGAGGAATTAGCCCTAGAAGCTATTTCCTCAAAATGGCCTGAACTAGATAATGAAGGAAGAGCGAGGGCCCTCTCTCATCTAATGCGCCCTGCTCTCTCTCGTTCAACACCCTCAACTGCAAGAATGGAAGAACTTGGTTGGCATAGAGTGGTCGGTAGAAATTGGGACAGTGATTTAGCCTCTGAAACTTTACGGGCCGCTAGGCTATGGAAAGAAGCTCCAGCAATTGAAGCATCACATACACTTGTTGATTCACTAATTTCAACCGGAAGGGTTCAGTCAGGCTGAACTATCATTCTAACCGTAGGGTTGATTCACAGCCTATACATTCCAACCTCAGTGGTCGAACTTCAGATTCTACAGGGTTAGATACCCCACAATTCGGACAATTAACATGTGCGCTTGGTCCATTGCCCTCAACCATTCTTCGTGAATAATCGGTTCTAGGCGAGACTAGTGCTACAGGGAAAACCAATAGCATACTGGAAGATACCACTCCCAAAACAAAGGGTAGGTCTAAACCTAATACGTATAATGTCAATGATAATCCTCCAAGAACGACAACAGTCAACATAGAGGGGACTCTTGCTCTTTTTCTTGTCAAAAACATACCTAATCCCAAGGCGAGAACCAGCATAAATACTGACACCATAGCGGAGACAAGAGGGGAGTAAAGAGCCCCACCAGTAGGTACAAACTCAACTCGGAAGGAAGAATCAGGATCAATCTCATCTTCGTCGATTGTAACAGTTTCCAATAAAATCCATCTTCTGTGCTTTGCTTCAATATCTTCCGCTGCAACCCCACCAAGGCCTTGTAAAGCAGTTGATCTAATTTCGACATTTAGCGCCACTGCATTATACAGGTCTTCTTCGCTTGGCCTAATGAATGACTCAATCAATTGCTGCCTTTCTCCGGGATTGACTTCGTGGGAAGTATCTATCCTGATCGCCACACTTTCGGAACTGAATGCTCTAGTATGGCCCATGTCGATGGTGATTTCTGTGGGGCCGAAATTAACTGGGTCAACTCCGAAAATGGATTCAGCATCAAGATATAGTCCATTTGAGAAAAATGATTTCAAGTCGGAAGCGGAGCCAACCAAATGGCTGTTTAAGGCCAAAATTTCAGAATCATCTACTTGCCCATTATTGTATTCCGAACTTGGTATGTTATCCG
Source organism: Euryarchaeota archaeon UBA106 (assembly GCA_002502365.1). Lineage (GTDB taxonomy): Archaea > Thermoplasmatota > Poseidoniia > Poseidoniales > Thalassarchaeaceae > MGIIb-O1. Next base: position 20,174 of record DAOJ01000087.1, on the reverse strand, counting down.
AATACGTACGAAGATTTCTCCACCAACTGTTAGATGAAAGACTATCATTTCCGATGTTATCTAATCCCCATCGGACCCATTGAGACATGGCTCCATCAAATTCAATGTTAACTTCTCTTTCTACAGAATCTCCATTAAATTTAGCCTCAATATCTATCTTGAGATTCGACCCCCCAGTTCTCAAAGGCTCGGTAGCAGGGTACCAATTTCCTGAACCAGAACCTCCATCGCCAGCTTCGATATTATAGGTCCGATTTGCTTCAATCCTAAGTGAGGTCTGGGGGATTAAATGAAATAAAACAAAATATGTTCCAGTTTCTGCAGTCTCTGGGATTTCCCATGCAAAAGTGACTTCTACTCCATTATTTGTTGGGGTGGCTATTGGGCTATCGGTAATGGAACTACTGGCCACTGACAATCCACCACTTGAACCGGTCCACATGGTGTCACCAAAGCCCGACTTTAGTAACACAGGAAAATAGACTAGATTGCCGTTAACACTGGGTTCTTTCATGTCAATACTAACCAATGGTAATTTCATTGAAATTCTGCCTCTAAAGTCATCTGTTCCCCAAACGAAACGGATTCCTGCTTCATCGCCGGGACTGGAAAAAGATAAACTCCTAACTGAAAATGTAAGTTTGATTTTATCTCCTGATCGTACTTCTCCCGCGAGAACATCTATTGGAATTACCACTTCGCCTTCATTAGTTAGAAATAAGCCCGCTCCAGCATCGCCTTCGAAATAAGTACTCCCGATATTAACTCCTATCGTTGCATTGACCTGAATCCCAGCTGCAGATTCGACTTCATACGGTATTCGAAATTCCCAAGTTGAATCCGGATAGTCTCCTTGTAATCCCCAAGTTATCTCCCAGGTTCCAATTTCCACTAATCCTTGAATCGATGGAGTCACCAATTTTTCAAATTTCTCATCTAACTTTGATTCAAAAGGAGAAAGAGTCCCGTCGTCCGCACTACCCAACAAAAATAAATCGAAATCATCAGAGGGGCAGCAAGCACCATCTTCATCAGCCACTACTGGTGAATATGGTATACTCATTAGCATTAGAAGTGCTATAATTAGCACAACCTCAGCCCTCTGACTACGTGCCATATTGCTAATTGGCATGCTCAATAGCCTTGAATGCGACCCTTGATGGAATCATTTCAAGATGGTTTCATAGCAATATGTCTACTAGGGGGGTAATTGGAATTTAACTATTGCATTTAGCCATGCAAATAGAGTAATTCTATCGCACCATTTTCCGGAATTTTTTCGATTCTAGCAAATCCAACTCTTTCAAGTTGCAAAATCATTCCTTCGAATAAATCGATATTCTCAATAAATCCCTCATCGGTTTTGAATCCATCATTTGAAGGAGTAATTAAGCTAGCTTCTCTAGAATGATTTATTGGCAGCCAATGTGCTATCGCTCGCTTATCAGTTCGCTCGAAGGAATTGATAGTTGCTAGGTTATCGTCAATAGCAACATCTGCAAAATCCTTTAATCGAATTTCATCGGCGTAATCGTCTTTCTCAATCAGAAAATCATCAATTATTTTCCATTCCCTAAATCCCTCTATTTTCTCATCAGGATGTCGGAGAAGTTGTAATTTATTTGGTACTTCAAACCCATTTGGTTCGAGCCTCAAATTCTGAGGATTCCTAATAAATGAGCGCCTTTCAGAATTAGAATCAATAATTGTCGAATTAATTGATTCTATGTTTTGCATGGAAATTGAAATGTCTTTTTGAGTTAAACCTAAATCTAGCCAAAATTCTCTAATGGCTTGAGATTGAAAACCTCTTCTTCTAAGTGCCGAAATGGTCGGTAATCTAGAATCATCCCAGCCATTGAATTTACCCTGGTTGATATCCTCTCTCATTCCAGATGTAGAGAAGCCTCCAAATTCGTGAACTTTAACTCGCCCCCAGTAGAGTGTTTCAGGATATTTCCATCCAAAATGCTCGTAAAGTAAAGTCTGTTTTCTTGTCGAATCCATCAAGTCCTTACCTCGAACAATATGTGTCACTCCTTGCAGATGGTCTTCAACTGCACTTTGAAAATCCAGCAATGGCCAAACTTTGTACAATTCACCAACCATTGGGTGTGGTGCATGTTGTATTCTCAAAGCGGGCCAATCGCGAAGAGCGGGATTTGGTAAATCCAAATCCGTTTTTACCCTAACTACCGCATCTCCTTCGTTAATTGTACCATCATTCATAGAATTCCAATCTTGGATATTCACATCAATCGAATTGTCTCTACAATCACATGCTGTAGAATTATCCCGTAGCGATTTAAAATTTGAAGCAGTACATCTACACACATAACCAAAACCACCCTCTAGCATTTTTCTGGCATAATCAAGGTACACCGGCATTCTCTCGCTGGCCCTAATGATAACATCAGCAGGCCGACCAACTAGCCATTCATATTCATCCTTAATCCAATTATATGCATCTGGTAAAGGTGGCTTGACTCTAGTGTCCGTATCATCAAAACGTAATACTACTTTTCCAGAATACATTGAAGCAAATTCTGAATTAATCACAACACCCCTAGAGTGACCAATTGTTAAAGGCCCATTTGGGTTAGGTGCAAATCTCAAAATAACTTCTCCTTCGATTGCATTAGGGAGTGGCTTTAATCCAACACGTTTCTGTTGTTTTTGCCTTTCCAAGGCCTCTGGATTTGATGCAGCAAGTTGTTCCCTAACAGATTCAATGCCTTGATTTTGAGCCATTTGGTTCGCCGCCTGAACCTCCTTTTCAACTAGTGTTCGAAGTGATTTAGCATGTGGCCTCAAATCTGCCCTTTCTCCAAGGAGGCGTCCAAGAACCGAACCAGATTGCCCTTGACCATTGTATTCCAATGTGTTTTGCATAGCATACTTCCTAACCGTCTCAACGGTCGCCAAATCCCAATCTGAATCTGCCATGCTATCGGCCCTACGGCCCGATGAATGCATTTGACGGTTCTCACACTCTCCAGTCGTCAAGTGATGATTGTACAACGTAATTTCCATCCTTCGAGCGCACTGGAACAGGAGTTGAATGTAATTTCTCCCAAATATCTGAAACTGTAGCCCAACTCCACCTTATTGAATCATGAATTTTACCGTCAGAAAGTAATTTTTCAACGGCTTTTCTGGTTTTTTGATCTGACGGATATCCTGAACCTACATCTAATCCGGTTCTGGACGAAATCTCTTGGATAGCAGAGTCACGAGTTACTTTTGCAAGTATCGATGCCCCTCCCGTAACGAGATCTTTGGAATCCATACCATGCTCTGCATGTATATTCCAATTACCCCAGTCATCCCCAAGAGCGGATTCAAGTCTCAATCTAAATCGTTCTTCGTTTACATCACATGCATCTGCTTTTATTGTTCCATCTTTTGATGCTATATTTAGTTCAGAAATAGCTTCTGAAAATAATTCAATTTCAAGGCTATTTAAGTCAGAAGATATACTGTTGATATCAATCCGTTTTGCTTTACAAATAACAATGCCGGATTTCCATCTCCCTTGTTCAATATGTCTGGAAATTTCCTCACTGATTCGAATTCTTTCTGAATGAGAAATTTCCTTTGAATCTTTAACACCCAGTTTTGATAATTGTGAGATTTCATCATCAGGAATTGCAAGAGCGGCTACAACCAAGGGGCCTATCACTGGCCCTCTGCCCGCTTCGTCAATTCCAATAGTCCAATTACCATCCACAGCCTTGCGGGAACTTCAAAGGTCTTCATCATCACCCAATCCACGACGTAGAGAGTCTAATTTTTCGTCAAAATCGTCTAAGTCCAAAACCATGTTATCGGGATGAATCAAGTCACTATCCTGTAAGTTATCTGCCAATTCTATAGCGTCAGCAAAGGCGTCCTCTGCTTGAGACTCATCTAGTATTTCAACAGCCTGGTCAATAACTCCAGATTCGGGTCCAGAGGAGATTGTTCTTGAATGATCTCCAGATTTTTCAAAAAATTCTCTTCGGAATTCGGCTATATTTTGCGTGGGGCTATTGATATCTAGAGATTCTGATTTCTCTATTTTTTCGAACTTCTTCATCCAACTTTCGGCTTCCTCTTCAACTGTCACTTTAGTATTGTTTTTTCGATAATATTCCCTGTCTGCTTCTATTCTATACCTAATTGCATAGGCAACAGAAATACTGCCAATAATACTCACAATAATTATCAATATAGTCTGTAACCAGCGTTGTAAAAATTCACTAAACATACTGGTTTCTTCTGAAACATTTGGTTGACTTGGTTGAGCACCTTCAATTTCAGTCAAATGTTCTGTAATGTAGGAAATTGACGGGTCTCTAAATGACCTAACTTCCACGGTTAAAACCGCTTCAGCAGCTACCGGTGCCTCATCCGGTATGTCCATCCAGACTTCAAACAATACAGTTCCATTTCTCGGAATATTCAGTTTTTCAAATGATCTACCATGATTTTCTGCTCCCCCGTTTTCTGCGAGATGAGTAATTCCAAAATTTGTGAAATCGCTACATTCAACAGCAATTACTAATCCATCAGGGCTGTTTCCGATATTCTTTACTTCCCAATAACCAGTCAGCCTTCCATTCAAAACTTCAACATCAGAGCGAATAATTTCCCATCCATAATCAGAAGCGATTTCGACCACAAAACTTGCTTCAGCTGGAACCCATCCATCCACTCCTAACTCAATTGTAACTTCTCCAGAAATCCCAGCGTTGAGGCCCTGTCTGGTTGAGGCTGTAACTTCTATTCCATGGATAGTCTGGCCTGGTCCTAAGTTGCCGTTAAACTGTGAAATCTCTACTTCTAGCCAATGAGGTTTTTTGGTAATTGTTAGGTTAAAGTCGTAAGTTGCATCTCCTGTATTTTCAATAAATAATTCCACGCTACATGATTCACCGGGATTGATCTGGAAAATACAATCTATATTGGTGAGCCCTAATTCACCACCTGAGCGAGGTACTATGCTGACAGATTGATTAGTTTCTTGAAGTTCAATACCATTGCCAGCAATTTGCACATACATTTCGAGTTTCCCTGAGGTGCTTGAAGGGGCTTTGACTTGCATTCTTACAGTCGTTATTTCTCCTGGACTCATGTCTTCTAGACCCGCTTTATCATAAACAATTGCAGTCCATCCCTCATGAGAAAAAGATAGACTGGGAATATTTACCAGTGACCCATTTTCAAATTTTGGTGCAATATTGAATTCCATTGAATTAATTGAATTTCCAATGTTTTGTATATCAAATTCTAAATCTACAATTCCACCAGGTTCAATCGATGCAACTCCGCCTCCTTGAACTAAACTAACTCCTTTCCACTCTCCATAACGTAATGAAAAATTCCACCAGTCTAAATTACCGGTACGATCGCCTTCCAAAGCTAAACTAAAGTCATGAATTGAATCTGCCAGAGGGTAACCTGAGGATACTTCGGGTGCGGTCACCCTAAATTCCACCCATTGAACTAAATCACTGGGTGCATCAAAAGAAAATCCTGCTATTGGGCTTGTGGGGTAATCCCATGAAACAATCCAACCATCCGGTCCGTTGATTTGTATAAGCGCAGTTGTATTCACTTCTGCTAAATTAGTAAAATTGGCTGATATGCCAATTGTAAGGCCGGGTTCAATATTGAAGATTGAACCTGAATCTGTGCCAAATTCAACCCCTAGGTCATCTAACTGCCAGGGGTAGGTAAATCCTGATGTATTGAATACTGTATGGTCGGCCCATTGTTGTAATTCAATTGTCCTTGACCCGTTAATTCCGCCTGTGCCGGGTAAACCTATTGATGATTCCCCAGTGACCGAGGAATGTATGACACAGGCAGCTAAATATGTCCCTTGTATTGAAGGATGACTACCGTCAGGGGCATATAGGTCTGAGAAAATAGTCCCATCCTCAGAAGCATTAGGTATTGAGAAAAAGATGTTCTCATACGCCATCCCGACTGGAGCAATGAAGACAGGCCTTTCGTCGGATGATAGGTTTTCAGCATAAGCAATATACCCAGACTTAAGGTGCTGCTGCATTGTTTGATAATCTGGATATCTCCAATTGTTATTTTGGTCTCCATTTCTATACCCCCAAGTCATAAGAAAAAACAGGTCGCCACCATTTTGATCGACTAATTGATCGATAATCTGAGCGCCTTCCATACTATCTTGCCAAGATGCTGAACCTGTGGGGAAACCTGGTATCTGACTTTGATCCTGCAATATCACAAAATCATGAGGAGTTCGTAATGCCCTATACCAGTCGGACCCCTCAGCCTCAGCTTGTTCTCCATGCCAAGAAAGAGTCTTTCCTCCACTTGTCAAGGACTGTGTGTCTGGATTGAAACCTGCTGCGTTGAGTAAATTTTCAACCCTAACATTCAATTGATTGTTGGCTGTATAAGAATTGCCAACAAACAATATGTCTAAAGTCGAGTCATTTGAGACCGTTTCCGAATTGTTTGGCACCTCACTTAATTGGCTTGGCGCGATTGAAATGGTCAGTAAAGAAACAATTACTGCAGCGACCATTGCCCTGCCTTCCATGAGAGACGCTCAACGTTATCGGCTTTGATTTATCCCCTTATTTGTTGAATCGTCCAAACGAAGCAACTATGGTCTTAGGTGTTGTTTGCCAAATATGGCAAAGAAGTGGCCGTTCGCCAAGAAAACAGTCGCCGCCGAATCTAAGTCCGATGAAGAACAGGCGGAAATAGTAGAATACGAGAGAAAGAAAGAAACCAAACAGAAAGATTTGATTGATGACAAAAGTCATCTCAAAGAAAAGTCTTTTCTCGATGCAATGGCACTATTAGGCGACGATTGAATTAACCAAATTATAGAACCGGGTCTTGTATCATCAGGCCTATGGCATCTATGTCAAATTCGCCCGCTTGAATAGGTACTCTAAGTCCGAAATCAGATGAAACATTAGGGTCTAATTCTCCTATTTGACCAACTTCTTTCTCTTGTATCAATACTCTAGCGCCCCTCCCTTCTAGCCAAGGTCCTTGGCCAGTTTCAATTGGCTGCCAAATTATTTCGTTTAGGTTGGCGCCTAAATCTCGTAATAAGGCTTGAGCGAAACCTTTTGCCGCGGAAAAACCACCACCAACTTCAGCACAAGCCCATGCAGCCCTTGTTTTGTTTTGTGAGTTTGATACAACAGTTCCAAGCTCATAAACACGTTGGGGTAATTCATGATGACGATTAGCGGACAATAATTGCATTAGACTAGGTAAAATCCGTTGTCTCATCATAGTATGATCCACCGTTATGGGATTTGCTAATTCGGTGACCTCACCCAACTCTTTCCATCTGGGATGCTTAAATTGTACCCGGCTATTGGATAAGGTTAGGCTTTGTGTCTCCTGTAGATTTAGTGATCTTAGACTTTCACGAACTCTTCGATGGAGGTGGGCTGAAGCTAACGGAATTGCATCTAAATGTACTGATGAAAGTGTATTTGGCATATTTTCGTAACCATAACCTATGGCTATATCCTCGACGATATCAATTGGGTGCATTATATCTGATCTCCAGCGTGGCATCGCGATAACATGCTCCCTCTCTCCTACTTCTAGGTCAGCCCAACGTTCTGCTTGATTCACCCCGTCTGTCACTGTGCGGGAGGTCACAAGTTCACCTCCCATTTTTTGGATTGCTTTTGCAATCTCCAAATTGTCTAATTTTACACCTAGAATTCTATGAATTAACCTGTCAGAAACTCTATGTTGTTTTGATTTCATATTCGGAGTTAATCTTACTTGTCCATCACAACCGTTGACCTGGACATGTTCGATTTTCCCCCCGCGTTCGGCAAGGGATAGGCAGATCAGCAGTAGACATGCTTCAACTGCCCTCTCGTCCCAACCTGTAACATCGATGAAGAAATCTGTTGTGGAGTCGTTTACTGTAGTGTGAGCCCCATTGATAATTGGTGGGAAGGATAGGATATCATCGTTTGAATCTAGAATTACAGGGTAATCATTCAATTCCTCCATTAGATCCGCATATTCAACACCTTTAGGATGCTCAGTTAGAATTTGTTTAATGGTCATTTTTTCTTCCATGGCTAATGGTACAAATGAATGACTTTCTGGAACTGTGATGACCCTGAAGGGTGGGCTGAGAGTCGAAAGATCATGAACTCCGATTGATGAAAATTTTCTTTTTCTTCCTATACTGAGATGAAGTTTTTCTTGATGGTCCATAAGTGATTGAATAAAATCATCGATTTCTTCTTGGTTATGTCCAGTTTCAACGCCCTTTACAACCGCCGCCATGATAACTGGCCTTACCGATTGGAGGCTAGAATCAACTTGTAAGATTATTCCACTGTCGAGGGTTTCAATTTCTGGAGATTGTATATCGCCTCCTAAAAATGCTCTAGCAGCTCTTGCCATAGTTTCGTGACTTAGTAAGTCAGGTCTATCAGGAAATACCTCTATTTCGATACCCTCTTCATCGCTTCCTTCAACAACGCAGCCGATCTGGGAAAGTTTGGAAACCCAATCTTCGATTATGTATTCTGAACCATTTGCCTCTTGTATTGAGTGCAAAATGGAATGGTTTAATTTGATTGTAGGCAATTTTCCACCTCAATTCTTCAACCACATAGGAAGCGGTCTATCGTAGCCAATAAGTCGTAGGCCAGAAATCGCGGCAGTGTCGTGATCTAGAGCTCTTAGATTTCTTCTCGTCAGTTGATTTAATTCACTTATTCCCAATTCTAACATCCAGCCTTTTATTGTACCGTCAAGCCATATTAGGCCAGATTCTACATCATCGCTAGGGGGCGGTGCAACGACACCGGTGCATCCAGCAGAAATTGCAATTATCAGGTCCTCTGCAGAAGGAGTTTCATCTAGTTCAAGTAAAATTCTGCGACCTTGTTTTGGTATATTCATCGCTTGGGAAACAAGCCCAATTCTAGGTAAGGCTGCAGGCGCAAGAGAACCCCCTACAGAAGCAACATCTACCAATGCTCCGTCTAAATCCAAATCTACAACCAAGCGGAAAAGATGTTCAACCCTAGAAACACTATCCTTCAAAAAAACAAGTGAATCATCTGACATTCTACTGTAAAGAGAAACTAAAATCGCTTCAATTTCAGCATCATTAATTGCAGGCATTTCCCTAAGGTCAAGAACCATTCCTGAGCAATTGCCGATTAGGCCTGCAGCCTCAAGTAAATTGTCTTCAGAAATTAGCAACAAGTCGTTTGCTCTAGGCTGAGTTTTTACTAATCCTGGCTGAATGTCCAGATGCCTTCCTGATTTATTTTGTAATGTTTCGGTTTCAATTATCCAAGGAAGTGGTGCTGTTAATTGATTTTCATCTTGGCCGGCAGGATAGATTGGCATTCCATTATCAATTTTTGAATGGAGCGAAAGTCTTTCTCTTGCCGAAGGAACCAATGTAATTCTTTCAAATCCTTCTGAAATCGAATATTCTGGTAATTCTGCTAAGGGCGGCCCTTCTTCATTAGGGACTATTACTAGTGCGTCCGAATCAATGTAAAATCCCAAGGGCTCTAGGTGTTCTGACAATTGATCTATTTCAGATGATTCGATTGACCTGACTTCGGCTCCCTCTCCAGGAGGTGGGCATGAGCCGGAGACAATGATTTTTCCACCAATCATCCCTCTACCAACCTCATTTCCGGTGTTTCCTTGAATCACTATGGTTCCTCCTTGCATGGAGGCTCCAGTCGCCTTTCCCGCATGCCCTCTCACAAATACAAATCCATCTTTCATCTGGGCACCGGTCTCGTCACCAACTGATCCTTGGACAATTATTTCTCCCCCGGTCATTTTAAGCCCTGCTCGATCACCTGCATCTTTTTCTATTGTAATCCTACCAGAATTTTGGAAGGCACCTAACATCGAGCCGCATCCACCCTGAAGGGTAAATGT
>DAOJ01000087.1:0-9824 GCA_002502365.1 Euryarchaeota archaeon UBA106 | reverse complement strand
TCTCCATTTTTCGGTTTTTCATCACCTTGTTTGCCCCATCCAATTCTTACTAACAAGTCTCGTTCCAAAGCCTGCTCGAGCATCTTATCGAGGTCTCGGTTTAATTTGACGCTCTTCGCAGTGATGTCTCGCATGTCGCTCTCATTCTATCGAGGGAATGCACACAGTCTTCATTTTGACGGATGTAAGGGGTAACAAAACAGCCTATTCCTTGTGGTAAATTATACTCGACTAATGAGAGCATTGTTGATAGAGGTTCAATCATCGGGTCGTTTTGCCTGAGGGCTTATGGGGTTGTGCCGTGGGAAAGATAAAAGTCGCAATAAATGGATTTGGAACTATAGGTAAGCGTGTGGCTGATGCGGTTGATGCCCAAGATGACATGGAGATTATTGGTGTAACAAAAACCGGCCCCTCATTTGGTTGCGACTTAGCCGTTAAGAAAGGCTTCCCTCTATATTGTACGTTCGACGATTCTGAACGGATTGCTGCATTTTCAGAACAAGGCTATGATTGTAAGGGCGGACTGTCAGATTTACTTTCCGTTTCAGATGTTGTTATTGATTGTGCACCTGGAAAAATGGGCGCTGGAAATCTTGCTAAGTATAAGGCCGCTGGAGTTAAGCACATCTTTCAGGGAGGTGAAAAGCATGACCTCACAGGCATGTCTTATACTTCGTGTGCAAACCATAGTGATAATCTAAATGCGAACGGAACAAGAGTAGTCTCTTGCAACACAACTGGTCTTTCAAGGACATTAGTTCCTCTGCACCAACATTGTGGGTCTTTGAAGGTAGAATGTACGATGATTAGGCGAGCAGCTGATCCGGGGGACTCAAAAAAGGGCCCAATTAATGCCATAAAACCGGTCCTGAAAGTCCCCAGCCATCACGGTCCAGATGTAATGACGGTCAAACCCGAAATAGAAATTAATTCTCTAGCGGTAGCTGTTCCAACAACGATAATGCATGTTCATTCTATTATTGCAGATCTACCAGAAGGCCATGGGTTAACCACAGATTCAATAATTGAAATGTGGAAAAATCAACCTCGTGTTATTGTTATGCATGGGGAAGAAAATAAGATTACTACAACTGCGGAAGTTATGGAAATGGCTAGAGATATTGGCCGTAAATGGGGCGATTTGCATGAGATTTTCGTTTGGGAAGACGGAGTGAAATTAGTTGGAAATAGACTATATTATTTCCAAGCAATCCATCAGGAAAGTGATGTAATTCCCGAAAATATAGATTGTATACGAGCTTTAATGGGGACAGAATCTGACTGGCTTAAATCCGTCGAAAAAACAGATGCGGCAATCTCAGCCTACTACAATCTCTGACCATTTTAATTTACATCATTTCATGAATTGACCATAGGTCAATCAACATGAACGGTCAAAAGCCCCACAATTGTCCGAAGAACTCGTGACGGGTCGCCGGGTTGTCATTATCACATTGCTCATGTTACTAATGAGCGGCTGGTCAATGGGAGTCACGTCAGAAATAATTCCAAGTAATTCAGAAGAAACCAATAATGTATCAGATGAACAGACTTATGGTAAATTCCAGCCATTTTCTAATGTTCATTCTGGTTATTTTGACCTTCGCTCAACAACCGGATTAATTCATTCCCCATACGGCTCTTTCGATCCATTGATTCATCCGATGCCCTTAGGCCCAGAAACCGTATATGACGTTAATTCATTGGAGAGAACTAGATTCGCAATAGTACAATCAGATTCTGCAAATCTCAACCTTCTAAAGAAGAATTTAGAGGAAGTTGGTATGATAGTTATCGAAACTATCCCTGATGACACATTCTTGATTCGAATTCCAATGCAATTTAATGTCGAAAGAACTCTTGATGATTTAGGCCAAATCTCTGGAGTAAGGTGGGTAGGGGAGTTACCAATTGCCTGGAGAATTAGTCCCGAATTATCTGCCATTGCTGGAAGGGAGTCAATTATTGTAGACCTTGATATAACCCCCGCACCAGACATATCCAATCAGGATTTATTCGATCTACAATCAAATCTTGCATCAATTTCTACTAAGCACAATGAAAGAGATATTTGTGACGCTCATCTCTGTCAGGTCAAATCCATTAACGCAATTTGGATACCAATTCTTGCCATGGATGGAAGAATTTTACATATTCACTCCGCCTCTCAAATTTTAATTCACAATTCCTTAGCCAGAGATATTTCAGGAATTAATCAGGCCGTCATTAATTCTGGCAATACCCTCAATGGAAGCGGCGAGGTTATTGCGATTTCTGATACTGGTTTAGACTCAGACCATGGAGACTTCGATGGTAGGATTAGAGGCATATACAATCAATTTGGGCCTGATAATTCGGCCCAAGATGCCAATTCAGGTCATGGCACTCATGTCACTGCAACTCTTCTTGGTGATGGGGCTGGTGATTCTAATGCTTTAGGTATGGTGCCAGCAGCGACTTTCCATTTCTACCAACTGGAAGTAGATTCTTCTGGAATACTTGCCAGATGGGGTTCTCTCTACGAAATGTTCACTCACGCTTGGGATAACTCGGCGAGAATACAAACAAACTCTTGGGGTAACGAAAACTTAGTTGGTGAATACAGTTCAGATTCCCGCTCTGCTGATGCGTTTATCGTTGATAATCCAAGATTTTTAGTTCTCTTCTCTTCAGGGGATTTGGGGGAGGATGGTAGCAATACTGTGACCCCACCGGGATCTTCCAAGAATGTACTTACTGTCGGAGCATCGACTACTGGTTCACAGGGTACTGAAGCAGTTGGTAATGTCCCTTCATTTTCTTCTGTCGGTTCCACTTTAGATGGTAGGATAAAACCAGATTTAGTGGCGCCTGGGGTGATGATTTGTTCAGCTCGAGCCGAAGAGGCAAATAGCCCACAAGGTGAATCATGCAGTGCCTCAACCCATTCAGATGGTAGCACACCTCTCTACATGGCGTTGAATGGTTCCTCGATGGCAACCGCGGTGGCCGCTGGTGGGGCCGCAATGATTAGACAACACCTAAGGACAGATTCTGGAATAAATGAACCTAGATCTGATTTAATCAAAGCTATGATGATAAATGGAGCCGATGATCTTGGTTCGCCTGATATTCCAAATCCATCAGAGGGGTGGGGTCAAATCAATATTGAAAATTCTATTTCACCAACTGATGATGGGACCAATTTAGATTTACTTTTTGATGACTCTCGAACCCTAAATCCCTCTCATAGTTTCGTTTATACCATATCAGTTGACGACACAACTGAATTCGACTTAACTTTGGCATGGGTAGACTCTGAAGCATCAATAATTGCAAACCAAAGTGCTAGAAAGTTAGTTAATGACCTAGACTTGATTGCTATTTCTCCAGATGGGACTCAATATCACGGAAATGTATTTTCTAATGGTTATTCAAATTCTGGTGGTCTTCCTGACCGATTAAACAATATTGAAAGGATTAAGATTCCATCAGGCAATGGTGGCATTTGGACAATATCCGTAGGCCATGCTGGTGGTAACACCCAGAGTTTCGCGATGGTTGCAACTGGAATTTTGGAAGAGGATTTTGTCTCTGATCTAACAGTTATCGAGGGTTCATTGAGCACTTCTGTACTGGCTCCCTTACAAGGAGACACAGTCCTAGTTGAAGCGGTATGGAGGAACCAAGCGGCTGAAAATACTGGGGGTTATGTAGTTGAAATTGAGGATTTAACTGAGGGGCAGATTCTCTTTTCGCAAGAAATGCCCTCAATGGGAGGAGGGGAGACAAAATCGCTTTCTTTCCCCCATGTTTTCCAAACAACTGGAGACCATGTTTTGGAGTTACGTTTAGACACTTTGAATTCTGTTGAAGAATTGAATGACGAAGATAATGGCATTAACAATAATATTTACCAACTTACGGTTGAAATATCCCAAATCGGCGTCCGTATAACTCCACTTCTCGAAGACGGAACTTTGCCAACAACTCCTTCTGAATTAGAAGATGCTCTCACAAAAACTCTCGACCCTAGGTCTGCTAGTTTACTAACCTACGAATTTTTACTTCAAAATGAAGGCACTTCAGCGGTTTCCGTTGGTTTAACTGTAACTCCTCTTCAGGAAATCGACGAAAATGGAATCCTACAATCTCCTCATGATGAATGGTGGAAATCACTCAATGAAACAGGTCCTTGGGACCTAGCACCTATGGGCCAGGAGGGGGACTCGAGGATTGTTACATTGACACTAGAGGACGTAGATGCAGATATCAATGACCCAAGTGGTGCCAGGTATGCTTTGCCCGGTAATTATGTTAATGATCTCATTTTATTCGATAGGGATTCTCCTACTGTGTCTCATAAAATCAGAATCACCTCAGTAGTGGAAAGAGTAGAAGGGCTTCTAACAATTCTTGCTGGTACTGGTGATGACCTTGGGGCTAAGCCAGGAAATTTTGCTACTTTTTCCCTATCGATAAGAAACATCGGTAACGGAGATACGCAATATTCTGTCTCTTGCACCAGCCCAAACCAGTGGTTAATCGACATTGCTGGTAGTGGTTCTTCATCGTTAATTTTAGACCCTCTAAGTAGGCTTCAATTTCTTCCCTTACCAATTAACGTTAGGGTCCCTGATGTGACTGGAGGACAACCCGCAGCGGGAGTTTCAGAAGATGTCACATGCGTTACTACTTCCGTGCAAGACTCAACAATTACCAAATCTGATATGGCTACAGTGACAGTTTTCGAAAGTCTTGATTTTAGTGTGGATTTATTTGACGATGAAAACAATGTTTTGGGTGCTTTAGCACTTGCAGATGATAGGCCAGTGCTAAACGGCAACTTATCGACAACAAGAGTTATTGTGACAAACGAAGGCAATGTTCCAATGGATTTTACAATGTCAGTAAGTTCTTCACTCTCTTCATGGCAGGTAGAGTTAGTCGATGAAGAACAAAGAACATCAGGAAATTTACTATTCTCCATAAATGCAGGCGAAATAGCAAGCGTTTCTATTGAAATGTTGGTTCCACAAAATGCGGAAATGAACACAAGGAATACTGTCACACTGCGTACTTCTTTATTTGATGGAGATCTAATTGTCAATGGAACTCGCTTCGTAGTTCAGGAAATTGCCACTTTCGAAACATCAGAAAACGGGATAATCCAACTGCCCTTAGGGCAAATCGGCACTGGAGAATTATGGATAAAAAATTCAGGAAATGTGCCTTTGTCAACTACGTGGAGTATAGGAAGCCTGCCGTTAGGCTGGGTAGGCGGTTTCCAATCTATAGTTCCAGCGACTTTGGATATGAATCGAGAAGCAAATGTGATAGTTGGGGTGGAAGTATCCGGACATATCCCAGTAGGAATGACTGACGTCACTGTTCCCGTAATTGTTGAAGCGGTTACCCCCGGTTTAGAAATCATAACTCATACCTTCGAATTTAGTGTTGAGATAAGCCCATCGATCTTTGTATTATTGTCCACAGAATCTCCTGTTCTCAGGGATATTAACCCCAGTACCTTTGAAACCTTTACAATCTCAGTTACTAATCTCGGGAACCAAAATTCAGGATTTACCCTTGAAGCCAGTTCCTTAGAAAATTGGGACATCGAAATAAATACGCCGACTATCGAAAGCATCCAGGTCGGTGAAACAGTCGAAGTAACAATCCAAGTATCCCCCAAGAAATCTGCCTCACCTGGTCTCTCAAGTTTTGTTGTTTGGGCAAACTCTACGGATGAAGGTTCAATAAATACATTGACAAATTCTGAAATCGATTTACAAGTTTCAAGATTAAGGCAGGACACTTGTAGTGGAGTTGGATGCTTGATTGAATCAACAGGTTTGCCCAGTTGGACATTGGCTGCAATTTTCCTCTTAATTCTTACATTTATTTCAGTTACTTTAGTTAGAATGCGCAAAGAATCTCTGCTAGTAATGAGTCCGGATGAGGAATTAATTCCGATTGGTTCTGCCCTAAACTCTGGTTCTCAGACAGAAAGGCGAGCTATGGCTTTAGAAACAGGCTCTGCGGGTGAAGTGCTCAGTAAATCCGTCAGCGCTGACGAAATTTCAGACGTGATTTCTTCTTCTGCACCAACCCTGCCTCCACCAGTCCCTGTTCCACCAGGCGCTATGCCACTACCTCCAGGTGGTCTGCCAGAAGGCTGGACTATGGATCAGTGGGTGGCTTACGGTCATCTCTGGTACGAGCAAAATACCTGAATTGCCTTGAGTACTGACTTAAGACCACAAGTCCAGTCGTAGCATCATGACTGGGTCGATAGTGCTGTTCGGACCGCCTGGTGCTGGAAAAGGAACACAAGCAGGAAAGATAGTCGAACTCACAGGAAAACCACAAGTATCAACCGGTGATATGTTACGTGCAGCCGTCAAAGCGGGATCTCCTATGGGCTTAGCAGCCAAGGAATATATGGATGCTGGATTATTAGTTCCAGATAAGGTAATTATAGGTTTAATTAAAGAGCGTTTACAACATGATGATGCCAAAAAAGGGGTGCTTTTCGATGGTTTTCCCAGGACTATTCCTCAAGCCGAATCTTTGGAAAAGATTGCAGAGGTCACCTCAGTTATCTCAATTGAAGTGCCTGATGATGCTATCGTTGATAGAATCGTAGGTAGAAGAATGGACCCCGAAACAGGTGATATCTATCATGTCTCATTCAAACCAGCACCTTCAGAAATTCAAGATAGATTAATCCAAAGGCCAGATGACACAGAGGAGACAGTTAGAGCAAGGTTGGAGGCATATCATGCTCAGACCGCACCATTAGCCGACTGGTACTCTGACAAGGGATTGCTAGTCTCCGTTGATGGAAATAATTCAATAGAAAAAGTCGGCGATTTAGTAGAAGCAGCAGTAATTCAACTTTCATGAGGTGAATATATGGCCGGTCGAAGAAGAGCCAGAAACCTTGCTGCTAGGAAAAATCTAGCAGAAGAATCAATATCTCATTTGTCTAATCTTTTGCTACATCCTGAAAATGAATTAGCCAATTCTGCTGCTAGAGATTTAATTAGAATCTCCAAACGACACGGGGTAAGAGTAAGTAAAGAAAATAGAAGTTTGATTTGTAGAACTTGTAAATCCAATCTTAGGCCTGGGTACAATGCTCGAATTAGACTAGTCGGTTCTAATCGAAAAATCACTTGCACAAATTGTAATCGGGTTTATCGGTTTCCTATTATTGGAGATGTTTGAGAATGAAACCAATTCCAAAACACGTCAAGAAAATGGCAATGGACCCTAATTTAATCGTCTCAGTTAGGGTTGGCAGAAACGGATTTACGACAGCTATAATTGATGAGTTGAACGATCAGTTGAATATTAGAAATTTAGTCAAACTTAAGGCGAATAGGGGCATTGTGGAAAACTCAAATGAAAGAATCTCCTTATTTACAGAAATAGCAGAACGTACAGAATCCTCTCTAGTGTTCCAGAGGGGTAATGTAGCGGTCTTCTGGAAGTCTTGAACCTAGTATTGTCTATATGCTACTCGACTTGGGGCGAAAACATGAGTAAGACATTGGATGCGACATCCCTAGTTCAGAGATTGATTTTATCTCTGTTTTTGGCTACAATTTCTATCCCTAATGTCATGGCAGCATCTTCCAGTAGTGGAGTATGGGAGGCTCCACAAATGCCTAGTTGGGCAGTGCCTGCGGCCTTTGCAATTTTACTAGGCGTCTATGCTTTGATTATTTTCGAACTAGTCCACAGAGCACTAGCTGCAGCTATCGGAGCAGTGGTCGTAGTAATTGCCCTTCATTCCACGGGTTCTGGCACTGGTCCTGATTTAGGAACAATCGTGACATGGATTGATGAGGAAACGATTGGATTGTTAATCGGCATGATGGTCATAGTGGATATTATTGGAAAAACTGGTCTTTTCGAATGGGCTGCTGTACAAGCATATTCACTTAGTGGTGGTTCGATTTGGCGACTTTCGGTAATTCTCTGTACAATCACAGCGGTATTCTCTGCTTTCTTGGACAACGTCACTACGATACTACTGATAGTCCCAGTCACAATTCAGATTGCCCGAGTTTTAGGTTTAGAACCAATCCCGCTAATCATTGCAGAGGTTATGTTCTCAAATATTGGCGGTGCTGCAACCCAAATTGGCGACCCCCCAAACATTATTATCGGCGCTCAACTTTCACCACAAGCTCTTTCCTCCAATGAAATGTTAGCAAGCCAAGGAATATCCTTCATTGATTTCATTATTCATGTAGGTCCGGCTGTAGTAATCTGTATGGCTCCTTCGTTTTGGCTATTGAAGAAGTTGGAAATGGATGGTCTTTCTGGGGAAAGACATCGCAATGTAGAACTACTCAAAATCAGGTATGGTATTAAGGATATAGAATTGTTGAAGAAATCTGGTGCGATTCTAGCCTTGGTAATCGTTGCCTTCTTCGCTCACTCCAGTTTTCACCACCCAATATTTACTGTGGCTACTATAGCCTTGGGTGGCGCTGTGCTAATGCTGCTTGTCACATCTCCACATCATGTTGAAGAGCAATTAGATGCCGTCGAATGGACAACAATCATATTCTTCGCAGGGTTATTCATAATGATTCATGGGTTGGAATATATGGGCCTAATCAACGCAATTGCAGATGGCATATCTGATACAATTTCACAGGCCGATGAGAGTAATCGACTGATGGTAGCAGTGCTACTATTGCTTTGGGTATCAGCAATAGCCTCCGCATTTATTGACAATATCCCTTACACTGCAACTATGGTTCCGGTTGTGATTGAATTAGCTTCTGATCCAGAACTAGGCTTAGCTCTAGGGCCATTAGCATGGGCACTAGCTCTTGGCGCCTGCCTGGGTGGGAATGGTACGATAATCGGGGCTTCAGCAAATGTTGTTGCGGCAGGTTTGGCAGAAGAAGCGGGTTACGATATTTCCTTCAATCGTTTCTTCAAGACGGGCTTCCCAATTATGATACTGACTGTAACTCTGGCCACGGCTTACTGTGTAGTTAGGTATGCAATTGAATGGTCCAATGATATTATTCCCATGGCGATTATTGCTGCAATGATGCTGGCATCAGTTTCTCTAACTCCAATGATATATGGTCCGACTCCAAATAGCCCGCCTGATTTCGAATTGGAATGATTTTGAAAATTCGATACGATAGTATCAAACCGTATCGGTACAGAGAACACTCATGCTGACTTGTTCGGTTTGCCAAATGGTTCTCTCCGATGCAAGTTTTTGCTCACTCTGCGGCAGCGTTCAAAAGCCAACAAATGACGATAATTCTTCTAAAACAAATCCCGTTGATTTGCCATTTGGACTTGGGGGAAAAAAAGAATTACCGGAGGGGGAATTACCTTTTGGAATTGTAAACTCTCCAATTGAAATCAAAAACACCCCCTCGGCGTTGAAAGAAGAATTCCAAACTGATGAACAATTAACTGTAAATTTTGAGCCAGTCGAAGGTTCACAAAATGAATTAGAAGTACCAGATAAATCAGTTTCTCTTCCGTTCGGCATAGACCATATTCCGATGAAAAAAAGCCCAAATTTAGCAGAAAATACCAATAAGGTGCAAATAAATTCCAAGCAAAAATTACCATTTGGAATTGAGCACATTGTCGACAAGTCAGAATAGCATCTAATTCCGGCTCGCTATGATGCGTTCTGACCCCCATTGAAGAGACCCGCATCGTTCATATACCAAAGGTAGGTCGCACGCCTGCTTTTGGTGCACCCTTGTATGGGCACATACAGGGGGAAGTGGTCGAGAACGCTCCGCCCTGCGGGGAGACGAAGTGTTCTGAGAGACCAGATAGAA
>DAOJ01000003.1:15836-15975 GCA_002502365.1 Euryarchaeota archaeon UBA106 | reverse complement strand
GAAGCTGTGGTTGTAATGACCCTTGTCAGCACTCGAGAATTGTTCCTTTCGCCTCTTGTGGTACTTTTGTAGTACGTGTTGGCGCATGTACTGGCGGAACTTTAGGGACTTAGTTCGGTTAATCCCCTTCGGCGTCACG
>DAOJ01000003.1:12201-15410 GCA_002502365.1 Euryarchaeota archaeon UBA106 | reverse complement strand
TCTACCTCACCACTACGTGGTGGGAACAGATTTTCAGAATCTGAAAGGGTGGCTTTTTCCATTGTTTTTTGTTGAATTGGTTTAATTCCATCAATTTCAGGCAATTCAACTTCAGAAAATTCTTCTGATACCTTGTCAAGAGGGGCGAGTGAGCGATTTTTCTCCTCTTCTGTACCTTCCCAATCAATATCTCTGGATAGTCTTTCAAGCCTTTTCCTTAATTCTGGTCGAGTCTCTTGGCGTAGTAATTCTGCGGCCACTTCTCGTAATTTTTCTCCACTGAAAATTATTGAAAGTTGATCAATACAGGCTTTTCTTAGCGCTGGGTCTCTATCTCTTGCACCGTCCTGAATTAGTTGTGCGACTCTTGGGTTATGCATGTCTAGGGTCTTTAACGTCCTTATGATATTCTTTTTCACACCTGAATCATCGTCAAACATTGAGGCTTCCACAAGAATTGTAGCGACCCTTGATTCGACATTTGCTAGGGTGGGTAAGCAGGCTGATGCAGATCTCCTGACCTGAGCATCCTCATCTTGTAGCGACCATGAAATCAAATCCCAACCAGTCGCTCCTCCTTTTGCGGTAATTGTTCTGAGGATTTTGGCCCCTCTTCTTCGCAAATCTACATCTTCCTCTCGAATTAATTCGTCTAGATGCAGACAACCAGTTTCCACCCAATTTTGTGAAGTGATTTTTAGTGTAGCAAAAGCATCACTCCTGTGCTGTTTATTTCCATGTCTTAATTCTCGCCTGAGTATTTCCTCACATCCAGAGGGAAAAACTGGCGCTACTTTGCGAAGACATTCTCTAGCCTCTCTCCTCACATGTTCATTTTCTTCCATCAGCCTATCTGAAAGATAGATGAATAAATCATCATGTTTCTTTATTGCGAATGAAGGCATCGCCCTTAGTGCTGCAATCCGAATGACTCCTTCATCATCATCAAGAGCCTCACAAAGAGCTTCGTGAGCATCGCTAATATTTGCTGGTAGAACTCTGTTAAGGGCTAATATTCCATCGATTCTTCGAGCCAATCCTCCACCTTCGGAACGAGGTATTTCTATTATTTTGGCTTCTCCTGAAGCGAGAGGGATAATGTCTCCCCTAGGGATACGTTCCCAGATGCCAGAATCAGGCAACATTGAGCGAATATCTGTTTGCTTGGCAGTACGTCTTTGATTAATTGGACGCCCCGTTTTTGGGTCCCGGGCGATATAATCTCTCGACATTTCGGAGCGTCCGGAGTTAACACTGCTTCTTCAACCGAATGATTGTTTGTTCTCAATTTCTACTTACTCCACCCGAGTAAGCCTCAAGCCATATGGCTACTTGTCAATAAAAGAAGGACATGGGTGAGGAGGATGATATTTCCCGCATTCTATATTCTGTTTTTGAAGGAATAGAATCTGAAACTGTCCTAAGGTCAGATGTTGTTCGCTTATGGTCACTAGAAATGCAGTGGTTTTCTCCTCAAGATGCAGAACGGGTAATCGATGCCTTGAGCGATTCAGGCTGGATTAAACAAGAAAAAAACACCTTGCAAATTTCATCAGGAGTTGACTTAATCATTCCTGGACTTGGATGGAGGCCAATTACTCGTAGAATGCTTTCTCCACCGAGTTGCACTATATCTCAAAACCAAAAAATCAATCCAAACCTCAATAATCTATCAAAACCTAGAGTTAGCAATAGTAATGAAATTAGAAAACAGCCTACTGAAAACTATCGTTATTCCCAACCTAGAATTAGTTCTTTAGATTCAGAAAAAAAACCAACAGATTACGATGAACGGACTATTCCATTAGACCGGGCGGAAGGGAGTATTCCTCTCCTTATCGAATTAATCGCAAATCAATCTGGACTCGAAAACAAAGAGGTAGTCAGACGAGCACAAAGGAAACGCCGTGCATTAGGTCCTGTTACACTTTGGATGGCCCTTGCTCTAGTTGCAAGAGAACAAGGTTTGGCCATGGACAAAGTATCTCAAGCGATTGATAATATGGTTTGAGTTGACTTTAGTCTGAATTAGATTTTCTAACCTCAGCCGCTAACAAACCAGGAAGAACTAGAAGAGCTAGAATTAATGAAAATGCAACCGAAATCGAACTTACTAGTCCGAAGTCCTTTATCACTGGAACAGGTGAAAGGAGCAGTACCATGAATCCACAAATTGTAGTTCCTGCTGACATAATCAGAGCAGCCCCTGTTGTTGAATACATGTCTCTCATTGACGCCCAAGTACCCATGCCCTGGTCCCGATTCGACTCAAATTTCCTCCAAACATGAATGGAATAATCAATTCCTAATCCAATAGTCAAGGCGGTAATCATGACGGTCAATACATTCCAATTGATATCCAATACCGCCATCGCACCAACAACCCATGTTCCAGCCAAGCCAACCGGTAGGATGACTACCAAAGAGGGCCCGAATCTTCGAGTTAGTGATACCAAAACAATTAGAGAAACTGCGAGACTAAAGGCAGTAGATTCCACTTGAGATATTACTAGTCCAGACAGTACGTTGTGTACAAGAATTAGGTCTCCACTCAAATGCACTCTCGCTCCTGTAGCATCCTCTAGATCTTGTTCAAATTCTTTGAATTGATTTGCTAATCCAGAAGATTCTTCGCTATTTCCTGCAGTTACATCAATACGCATTCTAAGGAATCTCAGGGCATTACCGTCCTCGGTCAATGCTACGTAGGAAGAAGTCCTTTCTCCCCATGTTTGACCACGAATTGGTTCTCCTATGGTGTCATTTTCTAAAAGAGAGCCAATAGCCAATGCAAGGTCGCCTTCAGAAAACTCTCCAGTTACTCCAACCGCTCCATCAAATACACCTAGATTGTACATTTCTCCAAAAGTCTGGTCGTTTTCTATAGCGTCTCTAAGTATTGGATATATTCCATCATAAGAAGGTCTGGCGGTATCCGTTCCTTCGGGAGTGACTACATTAGTTGTCCATGCTAGACGATTGTCCAATCTTTCTAATTCCTTGAGGAGATCCCTCTCTCCAGTCAATGCATCCATTCCAGAGGAAGGTTCGATTAGAATGTCGACTGATTTCAACGCCTCCACTTCGTATGAATCATACATCGAATTTCTAACTTCGATAACCTCCATTTCCTCTCCCAAGAAGTCGGTCAACTCGAATTTAGTATCTAATTGTCCTACAGAAACTAAAACGGAAGAAAGAGTTAGCCC
>DAOJ01000003.1:0-11790 GCA_002502365.1 Euryarchaeota archaeon UBA106 | reverse complement strand
GCAACATTGCCTGTGGTTTTCTCAACTAAGACGTGTAAAGCGCCAACGGTCACTGTGCTGGCAACAAAGGCTGAAACCACACCTAAAGCTAGAGTTAATCCGAAAGATTTCAGAGGAGGAAGTGGAGAAAGGAAATTTGCCAAAAAGGCGAATGCAGTTGTGACCACAGATAAGGTAAGGGCAAGTCTTAGAATCGAAAAAGAACGAACCCACGCCTCAGCAGGACTATCTGAATCCTCTCTTGCCTTTTCGTATGCCCTTTGAAGATGAATAGAGTAGTCAATCCCCAATCCAAGTACCACAGGCGCAACAGCCACCTCTAGAATAGAAAAGTCAGATCCCGCAAGGGCTCTGATTCCGTAAGTCCAAACTAATGCTGCTGTTAAACCGAGCAATGGTGCAGCAACCATCATTATAGATCGGAAAGCCAACGCGAGCACTAGAACTACGACAAGAATGGAAAGAATCAGTAACCAAACTAGATTGTCCAAAGTAGACTCATTAATGTCATAGCTAACCAAATCATCAGAGACAACTCCGTAATGCAACGCAGAACCTTCTTTTCCAGCGTTTTCTTCAAGTATTTGCCGTAATTCCACCGATCGTTGCAATCTCTCATCTGGACTTAGTTCACCACTGATTTCAATGATCCACATCGTACTTGATGCTGAAGGAGTAGGGTCGCCTTGGTGCCCATTTTCTAGCCAATTGCAAATTGGTTCATAGTCGAAATCTGAATGTAGCATAACGGAACGAGCAAATGACGCTGTTGCGATTGCTCTGTCTTCTCCTATTGCGTCCGTGCATTCTTCATCACTGACTATCGCCTCTAACAGTTCTTCCCAATTATTGAATTCTGAAAGATTACGTTGTTGATTATCCCTCTCATCTAAGGAGACTTGTAGAATTTGGGCGGCATTGATGTGAGAGGTGATGAAATTTCCATTTTCACTCGAAAATGAATTTACGGTTTCCAAATCACTCTGTAGTTGTTTCAAAGCCGCTAATTCCAGGATGTTGGCTCCATCTTGGGTGGCCTCAATATGGACATAGATCCGGTGGGGGGAGGGTGGCATCACTTCTTCCATTCTTTCTATGGCAGCATCGGCTTCTGATTCTGGGGCAAAAGCGGAAAGGTCAGTTTGAAACTCAGGCATTGGATTCAAAGCAAGGCCTGCAATAATTGTTGCTAGTATACTTAGCACAACTATTGCGGGGGCCGCTTTTTCAAAGACTAAGGAGACCCGTTTTTCCAAGGTCGGACCCCTAGTCATTACCCTCTCCCATCACCAACCGCTAAATAATTCAAGCAGTGACACGGGCTCCTGTGGTCCTACAAACGAATGAAAGGCCTCAAAAGGGAAGGTCCGGTGGCGCGCTCGTCATGCCAGTGAAGGTACTCAAGAACGAGGGGTCCGAAATCCGACTACGTTTGATTGGAGAGGACCACTCGACACTGCAATTGTTCAGGTCTCGCTTGAACGCCAATGACAAGGTCGAGTATGCGAATTTCTTCACCGGCCATCCCGATCTTGACGAACCAGAACTCTATGTAAGAGTCAAGAAGGGGGCCAAGGCGGACAAGATTGTCAAGGATCTTTGTTCCGATATCGCGAAGGAGTTCGCCGACCTCAGTTTCTGAGGACGGTGAAATTTTGGCTCAAGCCACATTTGATTTAGATGGAAATGAGGATATTGAGAAATATCTTGGTCTGAATGGCTGGGCTCATGAAGGGCAAGGAATTGGGGGACTGTTGAAGGTCAGAATCGAAGATTTCAGAGTAGAAGAAGTGTCTTCAACACCTGCTCTTGACAAGAAGGGAAGGTTCACAGTTGCCAGAGTGACACTTCGTAACTGGGAAACTAATCGTTTTCTTAGGAGATTAGCAGGTGCATGCGGAATTAGTAGAAACCGAATTTTCTCTTCTGGATTGAAAGACAAGAGAGCAGTTACCACACAAATGTTGGTTATTGATGCCCCTAGGGAAAAGGTCGAATCTGTTGACATTCCTGATTCTGAAATAGAAATTTTGGGTAGGTCCCATCAAAAAATTGGAATGAGTGACCATGATGGTAACCGATTCACAATTACTGTTCGTGGATGTTGTGATGTCGATGGAACTCCTCTCGATGCTAAGGAAGCGATGCGCAGAGTGCTGGAGATTAGAGAAGGTATGGCTAGCCGGTTAGGAGACGACGCGTTTCCAAATTGGATAGGTCCGCAAAGATTCGGCGCGACTAGACCTGTAACCCCAAAGGTTGGTAGAGCAGTTGTTGAGGGTGACTTCGAAAGGGCAGTCGATCTCTATTTAGGAATGCCAGGTTCTAGGATGACTGAAGATGTTAGAGATTTCCGAAGTATGTGGCTTGAAACAAAAAACCCTCAAGCCTGTCTTGATATAGCACCAGAACATCTTGGTTTTGAGAAAAGCATTCTACAGGTGCTCGTAGATAGTCCTGAAAATTATCTAAAGGCTTTCAGGGCATTACCTCCTTCTCTCCAACTACTGACCGTCCATTCATTACAATCTTTAGCCTTCAACCATGCATTGGCTGGCCGCCTTTACGCGGGTTTAGACTTACTAGAGCCTGAATTGGGAGATTTAGTCGCTCCAATTCAGAATAGCGGAAGAGTCGATGTCTCAAAGATGGCCTTGGTTACAGAAACGAACCTAGAGAGATGTAAAAGGAATTGCAGACTAGGTAGGCTTGCAGTCACTGGGCCTTTACCCGGGAGAGATGCTCCATTAGCAATAGGTGAACCAGGGAAAATTGAGGCCACAGCTATCGAAACAACAGAATTAGATGATATCGATTGGCAGGTACAAAAGATTCCAAATTTATCTACAAACGGGACTAGACGTCCACTAAGTGTTGTTTTCAGAGATTTTAGTGTTGAGGAAGCCTCGATAATTTCAGATGACTTATCCTCCGAAAGATGGGAACAAGGCCCTAATGAATCTGATAGGTGGCACCCAGATGGTGCTAATTTGAGGCTTAGATTTACATTGCCACCAGGGACTTATGCAACTGTTTTAATGAGAGAATTCATGCGTTCCCCGTTAGATCATTACTAACTTAGGATGGATATAAACAATCAAAGTCGACCCATTTCTAGAGCTTCGATTTGTCCAACGTTTTCGTCAATTTCTCGGACTCTTGATTCAAATCCATCGACAATTCCTTCCCCTTCGCCAAGGACAGCTTGAACCTCAATAAACATCATACCAAACGCAAGAGGTTTTATTTCACAGGCTTGAACTTCTTCCATAGATGAAATTGTGTTTGCAATACCTTCGTAGTCAGGAGTTCCTTCTTCTGGCTGGTCGATAGTGACCTTGTACTTTACAACAACATGACCCATGTGAAAAACACCTCTTAGGGAATCAGGGACCCATAAAACCGCAATTTGGGCATACGTAGGCTACTGCCTGTACTCGACATCTTTCACTTCGTCCAATGGATTCTCCACACTCTGGGCATGGGAAGGCTGTACTTTTATTTTCAACCAAAGGAAGACCAGAGGAGGTACAGATATCGGTTCTTGCTGCCATTTCGTAGTCCTCAGCGAGGCGGGCGAGCCACCTCCCCCTTTTAGCGTTGACCGACGAACCTGCGCCTCAAATTCCCCTCATTAATGCTGATTCGCCTTTGGGATATATTGTAATCCAGTGGCTTAACGGACAGATGGGAGTAAACATGAGCGAATCTGAGTTGTCCCTCACCGGTGAACAGGTAGATCTTTCGAAATATATTGAGGATGCAGGTGGCATCCATGGTCTTCGGGATGTCGATAGAGTTCGAGGATGGAATAATATCGAATATGGTGCGGGACTTTCTGGAAAGAATACTCCTTCCACTGGTCTATCCATGAATAAAGCATTCATTCCACCAGGAGGTATTGCCAAAGCCCATATTCATGTGGATTTTGATGTAATGATATTCCTCCTGAAAGGTTCTGTGAGGCACGAATTCGGCCCAGGTTGTAAAAGGTCCGTAGTTCATAGTGCTGGAGACATGTTCTACATTGAACCAGGTCTTCCACATGAGGTGTTCAATTGCTCAGATACAGATTGGGTAGAGGCTATCGTCGCCCGCTCGGATGCTTCAGAATGGCAAAATATAGTTCCGTATGATCGAAACTCTGAGTAATCATCCGATTACTTCCAGTTTTCCATTTCTACCGGTTGAAACCACTCTCTCACCTAATCTCTGCTTGCACCAACCATTCCTAATCTGAACAATATCTCCCGTAGCGACTTGGTCGATTTGCTCATTCCATAAGACCAATCCTACAACACCTGATTCATCACGGCCACATGCAGCTGCCACACGTCCAGTCCACTTTCTATTCGAAACAATACGTGGAGGGTATCGGCGTAAAACAAGAATTTCTAAATTTGAAACGGGGCCATCAGTCTTCAATTTACTAACCTTAATTCTAGAATTATTGGCACTTTGTGTTTCCTTTTCTTTCGAATCAGATAATATTGTTTTCTCAAATCTTCTCAAATTATTCATACGAATCGAAATAACAAATTAGATCCGCTTATCAATCCAAATATAGGGGCCAAAGTGAAACTGAAAATGCCCTACGGGGATACTGAAAGTGAACAAATAATTCACCTAATCATTTTTACTGATTTTTCTAAATCCACTGACAATCTCTTCATTTTCATCTTGAATTTCAACATTGACTCCAACTGTAGTTAAGTGTTCTTGAACTTGGGCGTAAGCACTTTTTCCTCGAGCATTCTTTCTAGGTTTAGGCAATCTGTTTTTACAGACCAGATAGGTTTCAGAAGAAGCGTTTCTACTAGCCATAGGTGCGTATCTTTGAACTATAGTAAAACGGTCTTTAGCCGCAGCTATCAACCCCTCAATGCCAACGCCTTGGAATATTTTGGTCACGAAAGCACCTCCTGGGGCAAGCATTCCCATTGCTACATCTAGAGTCATAGTTGACAATTCTAGTGAAATTGCTTGGTCTGTATCGTATCTTCCGGTTAACTTTGGTGATATGTCAGACAACACTACATTCAACTCTTTGCCGTCTAGTAATTCTTCAATTCTATCAATTGTTTCTTGACTAGAGATATCTCCTTGAATTATACTAGCGCCCTCTACGGGAGTCGTGGATTTTAGATCGACACCGATTACTAATCCATCCTTCCCAGTCTCTTCAACAGAAACCTGTGTCCATCCCCCAGGGTGGCATCCAACGTCTAAAATCGCGTCTGATACCCGAATAAGTTCGAACTTATCTTGAATTTGCTTTAGTTTGTATGCAGAACGAGCTCGATAACCCTTGGATTTTGCTTGTCTTCTCCATGGGTCACGCCGATTCTCTTGATACCAGCGCTTGCTCATATGTCGGCGTCCAAAACCTCAGTTATGAATCCGAGGCCCAATTATTGACTATAATGGCGAACTTAAAGACCGATTTCATCAATGAGAGCTCTTGCAGTGTGTCGTATCGCTGCCTCTGATTGCATTTTTGGTTCAAAACCAGTTGAAAATAGATAATCGACATTCAAACTTGTTTTGGGTACATCTCCTGCCCAACCTCTATCACCGCCTGTATATTCAATTGATACTCCTTCCAAACCAGACTCTTCGACAACAATTTCAGCAATTCTTCTCACCGAGCAAGTATCTCCGGTACCTAGATTGTACAAATTAACTGCCTCATCGGTTTCGTCTACGATATGCACCATTGCTCTAACGCAATCTTCAGCAGACATGTAGGATTTTTCTTGTAGTCCATTTCCTAGAACTTCTAGTCTTGTAGGGTCTTTCTTCAATTTGTGAATAAAGTCGAAAATTACGCCATGAGTGCCTCTTGGACCAACAATATTTGCAAAGCGGTGAATCCAAGATTTAGCCCCGAATGTTCCACACCATGCGGTGATTAGCGCTTCGCTGGCTAATTTACTCGCACCGTAAAGAGAGATTGGCTTTACAGGTCCGTATGTTTCAGGTGTTGGCATTACATTCGCCTCTCCATAAATCGCGCTTGATGAGGAAAATGAAATTCTCTTTACACCAGAATTCCTCATCGCTTCAAGTACATTATAAGTTGCAACAGTACCTTGACGTAGGTCGGTATCTGTGACTTCAGTCCCTAAGCGAATGTCGGGGTTTGCAGCTAAATGATGGACGGTTTCTACGCCTTCCATTGCCGAATTTAACGAATCAAAATCAAGTAGATCACCTTTGACGATTTCAACCATTCCAGAATCCTGATGGTGGGCTAGAAAATCTTCTCTTCCGCTAGAAAAATTGTCAAACACTCGAACTCTTTTGCCTTGTGCGACCAACGTATCGACTAGGTGAGATCCGATGAATCCTGCACCTCCTGTGACTAGTTCCATGGTTGCGCCACCTACGCATCTACTTTGAGCCATTCGCCAAATTGTCAATTCAATAATCTATGATGAGCCAGCAAAATCCATGCATATTTTGTCAATACCACGCACTAATTTCTCTACGTTCTCTTAGCATCCAGACTGATATCAGGTATCCAATTAATGCTAGGTGTGCGATAGTGCAAAATGGGCATATGTGTTTAACAACGAAGATTTCTATGCCAATTAAAATGAATAAAAATGGAACTCCAGCGAGACCCAACCACCAGGCATAATTGGTGTATTGTTCTGACCATTTAGCCAGTGGATCCATTCGTACACACAGTATTACGAATAGCAAAACTGTAAATGCAGCCATACCTAGTGAACCCCAAGATAGACCGAACAAATTGTTGTATCGAGGATCACCTATTACAGAACCACATTGAACAATTCCTTCTGTCGCACAAAACTCCCCGCCAAGTGGATTTTTGACCATATCATTGTAGATGACCCAAGTCCAAGCGGATCCAAGTAGTCCTGTTGCGGCAAAGGCAAGGCTTCCGTCAAGCATTCTATTTGTTCCTTCGAGACCTTCTTTTTTCCTTCCATCAGCAAGAAGGTAAGAAGAAGCAAAGAGTCCTGCTATGAATATCAGTAACACAGGGTCTGCGAGTGGGTTAGCCATTTTACTCACCCTCTTGCAGCAGTCGTAAAACTGCATTTTTTATGTCCTCGCCTGGAGGGTGATTTTCTGGTTGTTGTTGGTTCCATAATACAGTCCCATCGCTATCTAGGACCATATTGAATGGCGTGCCGGGTAACTTCCATTCGTTTGCAATAGAATTTGACAAATCATCAACATACATCCATGAATGAGGGGCACCTGGTCTTTCAGCACAATTTTTCCTGCCTGAGTAACAACCATCGCCATTGTTTTCATTATCTCCAAATTGTGATTTATCCCTAAATGCCTCGACTTCTGCTCTACTGCTTTCATGTCCCGTTATGGATAGTTCAACAGCTATGGTGATGAACAAAACATCACTGCCTACGGCATCATAGATTTCGGAAAGTTCTTGCGCTTCATCCCAACAATGAGGGCAATCGGTATCAAGGAATGTTACGAGTACTAACCTATCGTCGTATAGTTGACTTAGCCGCACCTCTTCCCAATTGCTCCCATCGTAAGCTGAGGCTACAAAATCAGGCGCTAGTGCTCCCTCTTCGATGCCTACATCCACTGGTGGCGCGATAAACACCGCAGCCCCTACGACTATACTTACCACTGCCGCGGTAATTAGCCCAGCCATCATTCGGACGTCTTCGTCCTTGCCTTTCGGTTCAACCTGCCTGCGTCTGCGTGCCATGATTAACGAACCCGTCGGGATGCTCATTCACTTTCAGCCGTTCGGCGTTAAGTTCCCTAAGTTAGCCAATGGCTAATTCAAAATTTTCATTTTCATTTTAATTACCCTCTCTACTTTTGGGTTAATACGTTGGTGTACTTTTCGATGCTGAACTTGGAGGTTAGAAATATGCCAAAGACAACAACAAAAAATGAAGAAAACGAAAATGAACAAAACACAACCTTAGTTGGTTGGGCTAGGCAAAGCCAAGCGGGAGGTGCGCTAAAGATTAGTCTGCATCAAGAGGCCATTGGAAGTTGCCACACCTACACAACCGCAGATGGAACATCCTACATCCCCCTTGTGTTGAGTATTGCGGCTCTGCGCCGAATATTAGATGGTCAGCAGAGTGTGACAACTGTCAGCCAGTTCTCCGATAACTGATTGTAAACTAGTCTCCCGCCGAGCGCTCATGCGATTGATTCATGTGGGCTCGGCGGGGGCAACATCCTCGTGCCCGATGACGAGCGCGATGATGAGTCTCTTTTTTGGGAGCAATTCTTTGAGCGATTACAACCTGTCAGAGAGGCAGGTCAAAAGTTAATCGATACCGTTGATGCTTCTCCAGTAGGCAACACAATTGACTTTGCAGATCACCTCTTAAATGAAGCATCAAAACGCGGTCATGCGTTCGCTCAACGCCTCACTGAATTTTGGTATTCAGCGATTCTGAGAAGTCCTGGTTTAATCGTAGCCCTATTGGTTATTGCTACTGTTTTGGTAAGCAAAGATGCAATTGATTTCGGGCAACAGATCGACAAAGATGTTGAGATTTATCTTCCTGACGATGCGGACTCGACTGACCTATTGAAGCAAGTACGGACCCAATGGGCCACGGACATAATGATTCTATATGTGCAGACAGATAATGCCATTGACAAAGAATGCCAATCTGACCCCCCACCTTGTAGAGGTACAGAAAATATAACCAGTATAGATATTTTACAACAATTATCTTGGTTGGAAGGAGATGATAACAATCAAAACGCTGGTGGATATGGAGCGGGTTTAGATGAACACAAAGATGACCGTGGCGATAAGGATGGTGTTGTTTGGATTCTTTCGCCGGCTCAGGTAATCAAAGAAGCGAATTCATCCAGTTATCGATTTAGTTGTGCAGTAGAAAAATATGGTCTTCCAACTGGTCAACTTGAAGAATGCTCAGCTGCTCAGATTAATCCATATCATGGGTATTCAATCCCTGATGACCAGGATAGGGTCGATAATTTAGTGGACCAAACTGAAAGTTTGCTATCTTCTTTTGTTATGGATACTCAAGACCATCCATTAATTGACGAAAATGGTGACGGAATCTACACCAACGATGGAGATGGTATATGGGATACCGCAGTGGTCATATTAGGTCTAAAATATGACATGGAAGGTACCGATATCCCTGCAAGACAGGATAGTAAGGACGGTATTGTAAAGGACCATCAGGCCTTCATTCAATATGCTAAAGATCTAATTTATGTCAATAGTGATAATGACGTTTGTGCCCTATGTCAAAGAGACTACGAAGGCGTATTGATGTCTTCTTCCGTGAACACTGAAATTCACGCCCTATGTAGCAAAAAGAATCCTAATGACCCAAGAAGTGAATGTATTGGAGTTACTACTGAAATTAAATCTCAAGCAAAATCAATTGCCGAAGAGCGACCCACTCGTGAAGCGATTACAGTAACGGGATTAACGCCTGTAGTTCAAGATGTTTCTAATGAAATTTACAATGAATTAGTAAGTAAAATGCTACCTCTAGCGAGCTTACTTGTTGTGATCACGATGTTAATTTTACATCGTAATCCTAAGGTCATAATTATCTGTGGCTTACCTATTGCAATGAGTTTGGCAGTAACTTTCGGAATTACTGTTTTAGCAGATATCACACTGACGCCAATGATTATTTCCGCAGGTCCAATTTTGGTAGGTTTAGGGGTCGATTATGCTCTCCATTTTACCAATAGAATAGAAGAAAATCGGAAAGAATTACTAGAGGAACGTTTGGAACAATCTTGGATGAAACAAAGAGACGGGATTTCCTACGATGATATTGACCCTTGGGATTCAGTAATTAGTTTGACAGCAACTGTCAGAGCAGCACAAACTACTGGCCATGCGATATTCCTTTCTGCAATCACCACAATAATTGGTTTCAGTGTCCTTAGGTGGTCTAGCCTAGTTCCTATTGAGCCAATGAGGACAGTGGGCACTACTCTATTATTGGGAATAACTATGACATTTCTTCTATCAATGGTAATGGTCCCAGCACTTGTCCATCTTTTGCGTTACCGTAAGTCAGATGTCACATTTGATATGCCAGCAACGCAAACACTGCTTATTTCTGGTATTGTAGCCCTTGCTGCAGGTGCTGTATTGTATTCTTGGGGAACAACTACCTTAGGAAATGCAATCTTCTTCGGAGGTTTCTTTGGAGGCACGGTACTATTGGCATTCGAATCAGATATTTGGCTAAAGATAGGCGAACTTCCTGTAAAGACGACTCTAGTTGTATTATTGGTGGCAATTGCCTCAACGGTTGGAGGAGTTGCCATACTTGAAGAAGAGATGGGTAAACCTCTGACAGGTTCATCAGATGAGGTTCCACCTGATATCGCAAGTTATGACGCACTGAGGGAGTATAGCTTTGTTTTCCAAGGTGGGCAAACAAACATGTTTATTGTCAACGCAGAAAACAGAATTCCAGTTAATGATACAGCGCCAATTAGGGATTTACCGATATTAGATGCGATTGAAGATATGCAAAAGAAGGTTGATAATGTACCTCAAACGGATAGTATCAGTCTAGTGAATATACTGAAAGCTGTGCATGTTGATGTAAATCTATCAGGTCAAGAAATCTACGATAGAAGTCTATGGGAATTAATTCACGATGAGTGTTGGGATGAATCGACCAATCCTTTGAGGCCTGAATGTTGGGCTTATTCTATCAGCAGTCGTGAAGATATGGTAAATATCGCCTTGGACACACTGAGTCCTGAAATCCGTAGTATGCTGATGAATGCCGACCAGGAGAATCTCTGTCAAGGTACCACGCCTTGTGAAACCAAAACTCTGGTTTACGTCACTCAACCCTACATCAATTTGCTGGATGCAACACCACTTAGAGAGGCGATTGATGATCACCTAGATGGAGAGGGGGATTGCATAGATGCCCTTTCATGTAATGCACTTGGGGTGGAAGACGTAGTCAATTCTAAGTTAACAGGTGGACTACCGGTTAGTATAGATATCAATAATGGAATTCAGAAAGCACAGAGTCAAACTACCATAGCAACAATGCTGATACTCTTAATCACAATGATGATTTTATTCCGTTCTCCACGTCTTGCTACCTTCACTATGGCTGCCGTTGCTGTGGTGGTACTTTGGCAGCCGTTATTGATGCGTCAGGGCTCAGTAAATGTCAATTTCTTCACAGCAATGGTCGGTACCCTAGTTTTTGGCATTGGTGTTGATGATTCAATACACATAATTGATCGAATAAAAGACGAGGGTGAAACTCCAGCTGGGATTGTAAAATCAGTCTCTAGGACAGGTCAAACTATCTTCGAAACCACTGCAACTACTTGCGCAGGGCTTTCTGCTGGATTATTTGTTGAAATACCTGGATTACAGAATTTCTTTGTGCTGATGATGTCACTACTGATTTTGGCACTACTTACCTCGAGTATTCTACTCCCAAGTCTTATTGTTTCTTGGCATGAATTAAGATCTAGATTACTGGGTTATGGGCCATGGTTGGATTACGAGGATAGTGGTTCTTTAGAATCCTCAAGTATACTTGATGCTACTCTCGAATAATCTAGTTTTCACTGACCAATTAAGTGAGGGTGTAGGGAGTAAGCCCCTTTCTGTTCACCTTTCAGCTGGTCGCATTCAACTATGCATCCTACCCGGCCCTGTCGATGCATTACAGGCCTGCTTGGACTTGCTCCAGCGGGGTTGCTCGTTCCAGCCGCGATCAGGAAATCTCACCCTTTCGGGATCACCGTGCGCCTGGCGCGGGACGTTTC
>DAOJ01000007.1 GCA_002502365.1 Euryarchaeota archaeon UBA106 | reverse complement strand
CGGTGATGAATGGTGGGAAGAGGGCTACAAGGTCAAATCAGAAAGTAATCCATCAGACAATACCGATACTGGTGATCTATGTGGCCATCCTGGATGTGAAAAAACAGTAAGCGCATTCGATTTCAGATGCTACACGTGTCGAGGCCGATTCTGCCCTCAGCATGTTGGACCAAACATCAATTGTCAATTATGCTCTGATTAATCACAAGTAGACATTTTTCTGATTTATTGAAGACTCGGGCACTAGCCCTCGTTCTTTGATGGCCGATACCATTTGTTTGCCGGATTTACTGTGGCCGTACATTACAGCTCCGGGACTAACTCGCTCGTTCCAATGTCTTTGGAAGACAGCAGCGTCTTCCTTATTCTTGCAGAGGACCTTCGGAACCGAGTGGAACATCGCAAGCTTGTCCCGCTTTGAACGAACGTATTTTGCTAGAACTTCTGGTAGCATGTTACTGAGCCAATTGTCCGTGATTATCTTCACTTCTCTGGGAATGACATACCTAGGATTATCTAGAGGCCCCAGTATTTCCTGCATCGCAGATGCAAAAATCGCTGACTCGCTCTCATTTGCGTCCTTCAGATATGCTCGCATCCAACCCCCATCTCGGGAACCTCCTCCAATTTCCGCATAGGAGTTAATCAATTGCAATTCCTTGAGCGATAAGACAACTGCTTCCCCTATCGAAAGCACGAGTGAATGGTTGCTTATCTTAGCCAGGGCAATGCCATTCGCAGGGAAGGCGTTCTCATTCCCAAGTCTCACTTTGATTTCCACAGCCTCTTTGGGTTCAGCATTGAATGGTTGTCCAATCTTCCAAAGTGTCCTAGTTCTAGCCCTATTTTTTGCTCTAAGTAACATCTCTTCATTAAAGATATTCATGGTCTCCGATACACCCTCAGGTTTGGCTTCCGTAAATGCAGCGTGAACGTGGCCCACTCCTTTCTCTATCGCACCATCATCTCCAACACCGTAGAGCTGTTTGTGCTTTCTTTGGAACCTAAGGTAATCATCGAAGCCTTTCTGATACTCATCTGCTAGACAGATAATATCCCAATTATTTGCTACCTTCTCCGGCCAATGCTTGTCTAGCCTAAATGACCTACCTCTCAACTGATTTATACTCATGCTCGTAGTTACTGTGGTCAAATCGATTAGAACATTGATTCTACTTGCATCCCAGCCCTCTCCGAGTAGCCCTCTGGTACCTACAAGGCAGTTCGTCACACCTTCTTGGAATAATTCTGTAATCATCATAGTGTAATATCTGGGAAGCCAATCTTTACCCTTGCCTCGGATTTCAAAAAATTCACCTCGCTCGATATATTCGAATTTAATATCTAAACTCCTTTCATCAACCCATTGTTCAAATCGAGGGAAAATATTCTGCAAAAGATCGTCATCGACTAGAACCGTAGTCCCAGTCATTAATACAGGATCCAGCCTATCTGTTACTTCGGATTGCAGTACTGCTCTGTAAGCGGCGACTGCACCGCCTGCTTCCTTATCCAAAACATCCTCAACCAAAGTGGAGGAAGATGTCTTCTCGAAATCGGTCACAATAACAGCCCGGATATCCGAACCCAGTGCTTGCATTTCAGTCGTCAGAATTTCTCTAACTGCATCATATTTTGCAGAACCATATGCCATGACCCTACTAATTGGAGATGCGCATAATCTAGCACCTGAGCCGGTAATTTGAACTCCAAGTAATCGTAGTTTCTCCTTAGCCTCATCTGCTAACTGATGATCTTTCTTATTGCTGGATCGCATCAACCCATTACGGATATATCTGTCAAGAATAGTAATCATGGAACCCTGACTATTTCCCTGACGAACGAATTCTTGATCAGGAAGGGGGATATCGGCCGGGAGACTCCTTCCATTTTGTACAAGAAAGCCTCGGGCTCTGTCTGCCAACCCGGGATCTCGCTTCCTGAATGACTCCCAATCTGAGGCTTTTCCTGCTGGCAAATCAAGTTCCGATAAGGTTCTGAAAAGCCAAACGTCCAAACCAGGGACTCTATCTTCTGGGTCTTCCGGGCCCTGCCTTAGAGTTTTGATTAACTGTCTGAAGTCTGTGGTTGCATTTGCAATATATTTCAGCTCTTTTTCTGAAGGCCTTACGAAGTAAGCCAAGTCTTGGTATGGCGCTAAGTTACCGTCACGAACTAATGCCGGAACCGGAACTTCATAGTCGACTTCCCCAAATAAATCAAGATACATATTTTGTTTTTGTTTAGAATCTCCTCCTTCGCCTACATCCGGTGGAGTCGCAGTAAGGCCCAAGACAATTGGATTACCCAAAAACTCAACAATTTCCAACAAAACTCTACCCCAATGTTCCAATAGATGATGGCATTCATCGAGTATAATCAGGCCAACTTCGGCCTCTTTGAGCCTCATCAAATTGGCCTTGGCTGAGTCATGCAATACCCATAGGGCATTTCCATGTTCGGACAAATCATCTCGGACTTTTTTCCTAAATTTACTCAACGTATCTTCATACAATTCGGGATTTTTTTCCTTCAAATCTTCAATCCAAGATATTGCACTTTCTCGGTCTTCAGCCTCAATTCGGTCAATATCAGGAGTCATCAATTTACTAATCCAAAGTTCCAATGCTGATTCATCTAAATCACCCCCGCCCCTCTTTGGCAGCGTAACAGATTGGTAAGTTAGAGAGGTAAGTATTCCTGGATTCTTTGGGTCGGTTCCAATCTCATCATCTCTACCGTCTAAATTGAACAATTCCTTTGCCCTCTCTACCCACTGAGCCTGTATAGCCGAATTTGGGCTCAGAACCAAAGTTGGTAACCTAACCAAATCAGACCAAACATACAATCCAAGAACGGTCTTTCCAGATCCGGGAGGAGCAACAATGAGTAGTTCTTTCGAATCATTTTCCAATTCTTTACGAATTATCCCTGAGGAAGCGACTTGGGATGGTCTGAGTTTTCCAGAAAAACCAATTTTTCCGAAATCTGAAACCATACCACTTCACTCTACAATCGTTTCATGATCTAGAATTAATCCGTCTAATGATGATCCGTCATGAATTATGCAGTTGTTTCCAATTAAGCAATTCCTTATGGAACAATTTTCACCAATTTTCACGCCCTCAAGAATAACGGAATTCTCCACAATTGTCCCATTTCCAACACGAGAATTTCGCGCAACAGAACTTGAGATTATTTTTCCAGAATTTACGACGTTATTCCCAAACCATGTACTGTCCTTTGTCTCACCTGTGGAAAATCTTCCAGAATTAATGCATGCTTGGGTTGCCTCAACAAATGATTCTGGAGTGCCGGCATCTACGAACATGCCTTCGAATGGAAATCCGTTCAATACTCCATTTTCTGCAATTTTTTCGTACACATCTCTTTCCATGCTATGTCTGCCGTCCGGCATATAATCGAAAATCTCGGGTTCAAGAAGATAGGTTCCAGCATTAATTAAATTTGAGAACGCTTCTTCGATAGGAGGTTTTTCCTGGAATCTCATGATTTTGCCAGTTTCCCCAATATAATCTGCGACTCCAAATCTCGAAGGATCTTCTACAGGCCAAAGTGAAATTGTAGCTAGACCTCCGTTCTCCTTATGAAATTCTAACATTTCCTTTACTTTCAAACTCGTAATTAAATCTCCATTAATCACACAAAAGGTACCATCTGAAAGATGAGGACGGCAATTGGCAATTGCTCCCCCAGTCCCTAAGGGCTCGGTTTCCTCAACGATTACGACTTCGTATGGAAGGTCAATATTCGAAAAATAATCTCTCATTTGATCTATGCCATAACCTGCAGCAATTAGCACCTTATCGACTTCAGATTCGGGAAGTACGTTTAGCACGTGTTCAATCATTGATTGATCCAAAATAGGTAGAAGCGGCTTAGGGATAGAATTGGTCCAAGGCCTAAGTCGAGTACCAAATCCTCCCGCCAGAACCACTACGTCCATGGTTGTGCGGGCGCATTTACTACTTTCAGCACTTCGTGTCCCCGACGCCTCCCGCAAATTCACAAGGCGCATCGTTGAAAGACGGATGTTGAGTCGCCGGAGCGTCGACATGAATATTCACGAGTATCAGGGGAAGGAACTGTTTCGTTCTGCGGGAGTAAAGGTTCAGGATGGAGTTCATTGCAAATCTGTTGAGGAAGCGCTTACCGCTTACGATTCACTAGGCTCAAAAGTTGTTGCTGTGAAGAGCCAAATTCATGCAGGTGGGCGCGGAAAAGGCAACCTTTACTGTCCTGATTCAGGAGATTTATTGATGGAGGGTGGAGTAAAGATCGCTTTTTCGAAAGATGAGGTCAAGGAATATTCTGAAAATATTCTAGGGCACATTCTAGTTACAAAACAGACCGGCCCCGAAGGGAAATTGGTCAGTAACCTCTACGTCGAAGCAGGATGCGAAATAGAACACGAATATTATCTCGCATTATTAGTCGACAGGGAGGCAAAGGCTGTGCTAATCATGGCCTCAACTGAAGGCGGAATGGATATCGAAGAAGTAGCAGAAAACACCCCTGAAGCGATTCACAAAATTTGGGTAGACCCTTCTGCCGGCTTACTTGGTTTTCAAAAGAGAAATTTAGGTATGGCTCTAGGGCTCTCAGGCACCGCTTTGAAGGATTTCTTTGGAATGATTGGTAAATTATACGACGTATTTACTTCTAATGATTGTTCAATGGTGGAGATAAATCCACTTGTTCGCACAAAATCTGATGAGATGATTGCTCTAGATGCAAAGGTTGGTTTCGATGAAAACGCATCATTTAGACACAAAAAGTGGGATGAAATGAGAGACCTGTCCGAAGAAGAACCTACAGAAACTAGGGCAAATGAAGCGGGGCTATCCTATGTCAAGTTAGACGGTGATATTGGCTGTCTAGTCAATGGCGCAGGGCTGGCAATGGCTACAATGGATGTCATCAAGCTCTATGGTGGTGAGCCCGCCAATTTCCTCGATATTGGCGGAGGAGCAAATGAAGAAAAAGTGCAAGAGGCTTTCGAAATTATCTTAGAAGACCCAAACGTAAAGGGGATTCTAGTGAATATTTTTGGTGGAATTCAACGATGTGATATCGTTGCGAAAGCGGTTCTTTCGGTTTCAGAAAATATGGGTCTAGAAGTTCCTTTGGTAATCAGACTTTCAGGAACTATGTTCGAAGAAGGTAGAGCGATTATAGACGCCTCAGATCTAGATTGTACCTCTGTAGAAACACTGGCAGAGGGTGCCGAAGCGATTGTTGGATTGATTGGAGGTGAGTAGTATGGCTATCTGGATACAAGAGGATTCAAAGTTATTAATTCAAGGAATAACCGGTTCCCAAGGTACTTTTCACGGAGAAAAGATGGTTGAATATGGTACTGATGTAGTCGGAGGAGTGACTCCTGGAAAAGGAGGTCAAACCGTACAATTGGCCGACAGAAATGTTCCAGTATTTGATGGAATGATTGAGGCAGTGGAAAAAACCGATGCAGATGCGACTGTGATCTATGTTCCACCTCCATTCGCCGGAGAGGCTATCATGGAGGCTGCAGATGCCTTCGATCGAGTAAAAGGAGAAGGAGTAATTGTATGTATTACAGAAGGAATTCCAACTCTAGACATGGTAAAGGCAGTGGCTTACGTAAATGATAGACCTGGAATTCGCCTTATCGGACCAAATTGCCCTGGAATCATAA
This sequence comes from Euryarchaeota archaeon UBA106, assembly GCA_002502365.1. Taxonomy (GTDB): domain Archaea; phylum Thermoplasmatota; class Poseidoniia; order Poseidoniales; family Thalassarchaeaceae; genus MGIIb-O1. Next base: position 6,848 of record DAOJ01000007.1, on the reverse strand, counting down.
CCCCAGGGGCAAATGGTGGGTGTAAAATTGGAATTATGCCAGGCCATATTCATGCAAAGGGTAGGATTGGAGTAGTATCGAAGTCAGGGACTTTGACATACGAAGCAGTTGCTCAGACTATGAGCATCGGCGAAGGGCAGTCTACTTGCATCGGAATAGGAGGAGACCCAGTTAATGGAACTGGATTTATTGATTGTTTGTCCGCCTTCGAATCTGACCCTCAAACTGTAGCGGTAGTTATGATTGGAGAAATAGGTGGCACCGCTGAGGAAGACGCGGCTGAATGGGCAGCCGTAAACATGAGTAAACCGATTGTAGGATTCGTTGCAGGATCAACCGCCCCTCCCGGAAAGAGGATGGGGCATGCCGGAGCGATTATCTCGGGCGGGAAGGGAACAGCCGCTGAAAAATTTGCAGCATTCGAAGCGGCGGGAATCCACATTGCACGAGATCCTTCTGAAATCGGTGCAGTCTTGAAAGTGGCTCTGGAAAAAGCCGGTCTTCTATGAAGACCTCGGATTTCTTCCACAACTCATGGTGAGACTTAATCCAAAGTATGCCGCCAAGCATTCGTGAGCTTACAATCGCGGGTGGTTGTGGTTGGCGGAGGTATTGCTGGTTGTTCAGCTGCTTTAGCACTAGCAGGAAGAGGTGTCGATGTAACCTTGATTGAATCATCCAATCGACTTGGAGGACGTTTCAAGAGCGTTGAGATTGATGGTCTTAGTAGACAAATTGACCCGACTCAGAATGTAATATTCCGAACGTACAGCCGCTTTCTTCAGTTGTTAGCAACCTGCGATAATAGAAAATCTGTTAGGATAAAAAACTCGACATCTATTCCATTCTTGGAGGTTAATAATGGTAAAATATCTTACATCGAATCTGGGAAAGTACCACCTCCTAATCACCTAAGTGGCTCTTTCGTTAATGCAAATTTTCTAGGATTATTTGATAAAATTTCTTTGCAGAAAGCCCTCAAAGCAATACAGAATATGGATGAAGAAAGTAGGATTTCACAAGACGATATTAGTTTTCTTCAATGGTTGCAGGAAAATGGCCAAACCAAACGGGCAATTGATCGATTTTGGAATGCAATCTGTAAGATGGCACTAAACATCGATTCATCTCTGGCAAGCGCGTCATCGGCCATTTTTTTGATAAAAAAGGTATTATTTGGCCGAATTGATGCCTTTGACCAGGGCTGTTTTACAACTGATTTCACAAATATCATATCTTCATCTCTTAGAAGAACCCTAAATTCTGCAGGTGTCGAAGTACATCTATCTACATCGGTAACTAGTTTATTCAGAGATAAAGACACGGTAACAGGAGTTAACACAAAGGATGGGTTTTTCCCATCAAAAATGGTTATCTTATGCACTCCAATTACTGCCACAGCTAGGCTACTAACAGGTTCATCAGCAAGTCATCAATCTCATGATGTTGCTGAAAAGCTAACCAAATTAGGAAATACATCTCAAATCGGAATACATGCATTCCATGAGGGGCCTGTCTTACCTGTTGGAACCCCATTCGTCACTTGTTGTGATGAGCCATTGATTCAGATGCTTTTTGACCGTTCTAGTGAAATTGATAATGGGAACAGAGATGGCCTACCCGGACACTGGATATGTAGCCCAGTTGCCTTTGCTGATGCATATTTGGAATGGGATGACGAATTGATAAAAACAGAATATGAAAGAGTAATCAATTCGGCATTCCCAGAGGCTCCCGGATTACTAGATTTTCATGTAGTTAGAATATATCATTCCGCTACGTCTCTAGCAATGGGCTCCTCACGCCTTCGCCCAAATGCATTAGAAGCAGGAGAAGGGGTGATTTTAGGAGGCGATTGGATCAATATCGATTGGCCATCTTGTCTAGAGGCATCAACGAGAGCGGGTCTGGTAGCAGCATCGGCATTTTTGAAGCAAAACTCTGTGAAAGATTTTACAGATTGGCAGCATGACGATAATTGGCCTGATTGGCCATTGCCTCCTGATAGAGGCGATAAGAATTGGAGAACTTGGGATTAGAATACTCTGGAAAATGCAGTCAACGTTGAGAATAGAGGGGGTGAATAGAGAATGACTGAGATAATCAACGAACAAATCGATGGATTGCTCAAAGCCACCTCTAGGTCTTTTCATTTGACTCTGACAAATTTACCTAAAAGTGTCCGAGACCAAGTAGGTTTACTGTATCTTTTAGCCAGACTTGCAGACACCATTGCAGATTCGAAAACGGAAGATGTAAATGCATTAATCGAGGCTTTGGATGGTTACCAAAATTGCTTAATTGAAAATGAAATTCTAGATTTACAAAATATTGCAAACATGCAAGAGGATTTAGACGAAAAAAGACTTTTAGAAAATCTGGATTTTGTAATTTCTGAATATCGAAAAATCGACCCAAATGATGCAATTCTGATGCAGCATTGTTTGGATGTAATTATTTCAGGACAACGCCTTGATTTAGTTCGGTTTGGGGCTTTGGGTTCTGAACTTACTAGCCTGAAAAATGACTCTGAGTTAGACGATTACGCCTACAGGGTAGCGGGTAGCGTAGGAGAGTTTTGGACCGCAATTACATTACAAAATGAATTATCCGGAGACGTATCTGATACTGAACTCTTTGATGAGTTGGGAATTCGCTTTGGTAAAGCATTACAAATGACAAACATACTCAGAGACATTCCTGCGGATTTAGCACTAGGTCGATGTTATATTCCGAGCGATAGACTAGAGGAAATCGGATTAAATCATCACGACCTAAAAAACCTAGATTCAATAGAATCATTCAGGCCTCTTTATGACTACTATCTTGATTTAACTTGCGAGCATTATAGTGCTGCAATAGAATACATTAGAATGATTCCAAGAAAGTATCGTAGGCTTAGAATGGCATGTTTACTTCCAATTGTGATTGGCTTGGAAACAATTGGCCTACTTAGAACTGGAAATGTTCTGAATTCTGCTGAAAGAATTAAAGTTGAAAGAAGTAGAATAAAGAAAATTGCGCTTTTTTGTATGATAGCGACAAGATTCAGGATTTTTGAAAATAGAATTCTAAAGAAAGCCACCTACCGCTCCAGAAATGGCATTTGAAACCCGTTTGGGCCGCTAAAGCGGCCCGCGCGCATGCGTGGGTGAGGTTCAAGAGCGAAAGACGATGGCTACTAATCGACGAGACCATGCCTAGAGACTCTAGCATCAATTCCGCAGAGGGTATGCGGTATGACGCTGAGAGAAGCATTTCTTTAGTCGATGCGGATATCGAAAATCCTGGAATTGAGGGAGTTAGATCTACTGTCAGCATAACAAAAGAAGCTGCGCGTGCGATTTCAATAACCGCTCTTGAGACACTTCGAGAAGGCGCTCGATTCATGGGTGTTGTGGGAGCTAGAGGGGAATTAGTAAATCCATTTGGCCACATAGATGCAGCAATTTGGTCGGAACAAGAAGTTCCTGGTTATATGATTGAGATTGCCTACGAATACTGTGAGGAGTTAACACGTATAGAAGCCGGAAACTTCTATCATTCCTTCAAGTACCTCCCAATCGAAGCACGCCGAGCGATCTGCGCTTACTATGCATTCTGTAGAAGAGCGGATGATATTGCAGATGGCGACTACATAGATTCCTTTCCCGGTGGTTCATCAGACGACCCTGAATCTGTAGAGTATAGGGCTCACATCGAAAGGTTGACCGGAACTAGTCCAGTAGTCGCACGCGATCATTACAATGATAGAATGTCTCAACTTTTCTATTACAGGAAAAAATTGTCAAGTGCATATGGTCAAGTAACATCCACAGACCCAATTTTCATTGCCCTAAAAGATACAATTCGTCGATACAATATACCAAGACAACTACTTGATGATATGATTAGCGGGATGGAAGATGATTTCCATCGAAATCGATATGAGACCTTTGAAGAACTGTATTCATATTGTTATCGAGTAGCATCTACGGTAGGATTAGTTTGCATAGAAATTTATGGATATTCAAAATTAGAAGCTAGAGAATACTCAGAAGCATGGGGTATTTTCATGCAACTTACAAATATCATTAGGGATGTTGCTGAGGACGCAGAAAGGGACAGAATTTACCTTCCAATGGAAGATTTGCGCAGATACGGAATTAGTGAAGAAGACATCAAGAGTGGGGCTAAATTACTCGAACATCCTGGGTGGAAACCATTTGTCGATGAATACATTAAGAGAGCCGAAACCTATCGAGATAAAGCATTCAAATTACTTCCAATGTTGGATAGGCAATCTCGATACTCTCCTGCCGCAATGATGGCCTTCTATGAATCCATATTGAAGAAAATAAACAAGAAAGATGGCGATGTATTTTCTGAGCGTGTCCAACTTTCCAAGGCAGAGAAAATATCTCTGGCTGCATATGTTTACGGTAGATATCGCTTCCTTGCTCTGTGAGCAATAAGCGGATTTAGAAGGGAAAAACAGAAGGGAAGATTATCGAGCATAGTAAATCGGAGGCATACTAATGAGGGTGGCAGTATTACTAGAGGACCGATGCCAGCCCAAGAAATGTAATGCTGAATGCTGGGCATTTTGCCCACCTGTTCGCAACGGAATTGAATGCATTGTTCTTGATGACTCTAGTGGAAAACCCTTGATTTCAGAACCTCTTTGTATTGGTTGTGGTATATGTGTAAACAAGTGTCCATTTGATGCTTTGATAATTACAAATCTGCCCGAAGAATTAGATGGAGATATGACTCATCGCTATGGCGAAAACGGCTTCCGTTTATTCCGCTTACCTGCACCTCGTGAAGAGCAAGTTGTTGGCATCCTTGGGCCGAATGGCATGGGAAAGTCAACCGCGATTAATTTGCTATCCGGTTCTCTTCGTCCGAATCTTGGGGACTGGACGATTGATTCTCGAGATTGGCAAGAAATAATCGAATCTTTCCCTAGGGGAGAATTAAGAGATTATTTGGCCATGGTTTCGGATGAGGGAGTTAAGATTGCTGTTAAACCTCAATACATCGATAAATTACCCAAAATTTTCGATGGAAAGGCAAAGGAATTGCTAACTCGAGTTGATGATAGAGGAGAATTACAACATTATGCTGAATTATTAGCAATAGACCACATTTTAGATCGTAGTTTAGGGCAACTTTCAGGTGGAGAATTACAGCGAGTGGCAATGGCTGCTACATTGCTGAAAGAGGCTGATGTATACTTCTTCGATGAGCCTTCCTCATATCTTGATATTCACGAAAGAATGCGAATTGTAAGAATCATCCAAGACATGGTTGAGAGAGGGAAGAGAATCCTAGTTGTAGAACACGATTTAGCGATCTTGGACGTACTCTGTGATTTACTTCATGTTGTGTATGGCGAAAGAGCGGCCTTTGGCATCTTTACGCCGGCAAGATCTACTAGGACTGCGATTAACTCCTACCTCGATGGATTCCTACCTGAAGAGAATGTAAGAATTAGAGATAAGCCAATTCAATTCCTAAGAGGTAGGGTTAGGGGTGAAGAAGTTGGGCAGACAATTCTCTCTTGGGGAGATATGGAGAAATCACTCGGAGACTTCCAACTCAAGACTGGCGAGGGTAGAGTTCGTAGCGCAGAAGTTGTTGGAGTTGTTGGACCAAATGCTACCGGTAAGACAACCATGGTCAGAATGATTGCAGGAGAGATCGAACCAGACCAAGGCTGGTGCACTATGGATGCAGAAATCTCCTATAAGCCACAACATGTTAGTAGTGACTTTGATGGAACTGTACAGGATTGGCTAGATACAGAACTTGGAGCTAAGTGGAGAAGTGGTGAATTCAATACCCAAGTAATCCGTCCATTGCAGGTTGACCAATTACTCGAACTTAGAGCCAAGAAGCTTTCAGGAGGAGAATTACAAGCGGTAAGTATCGCTATTTGTCTTGGTAAAGAAGCAGATTTGTATCTATTGGATGAGCCTAGTGCACATTTGGATGCAAACGCTAGAATGGAGGCTGCTAAAGCAATCAGAAGAACAATGGAAAGTAATGAAAAAGCAGCCATGGTAATTGACCATGATATTTACTTCATTGATATTGTCTCAGATTCATTATTGGTCTTCGATGGTAAAGGAGGATCTCACGGTAATGCCGAGGGGCCAATGTCCTTGAGAAAGGGAATGAATCGATTCCTAAGTGATGTTGATGTAACATTCAGAAGAGATCACGAATCCTTCCGGCCTAGAATCAACAAACCAGGAAGTAGGAAAGATAGAGAACAGAAGATTAGCGGTGAATACTTCTATCTTGAATAGAATAATTTCAAGGTTAGTAACCATTGGATTCTTGAAGGTCGTTTAGAACGGACAGACTATGTCAGATGGTGAGCCGGAGGATGCTGAGGAGCCCCAAGAACCGGAAGATGAGAGGGCGGTTCTAGAAGCGAAATTAGCTGAACTTGAGAAAGAACTGCAGTATTCGAAGGCTGAAACCGCCAATGCTAGACAAAGAGGGCAGAGGGACAAGGCCCAAGCAATACGATTTGGAGCCGCTGGATTAGCCTCTCGAATAATACCTGCAATCGACTCTCTAGAGAAAGCAATTGCGAATGAAAATGGAGACAATGAAGCGATTACTAATGGAGTCAAAATGACTCTCGATTCTCTGAAAAGGGCTCTTGAATCTGAAGGTGTCACCATTCTTGAGACAACTGGTAAGTTATTCGATCCGACACAGATGGAAGCAATTGCTACTGTTCCTGTTCAAGAAGGTCAAGAATCGGGAGAGGTCCTTGAAGAAATCGAATCAGGATATTTGCTGCATGATAGGGTACTAAGGCCTGCGAAAGTGATAGTCACCAGTGAGTA
>DAOJ01000010.1 GCA_002502365.1 Euryarchaeota archaeon UBA106 | reverse complement strand
ATCTATATTGGTGTCACAATCTCGATCGCTATCTGGGTAAACAGGCACTTCATAGCAATCACTACTTGCCCCAATTCCAGAGCATTCTCTTGATTCCGAATGCCGAGGAGGGACTAGATTCCATTCTTCGACTAGGACCTCGTCTTCAGTCCATGAGGTATTTTTCCAATCGGTGCCCTCTCCTCCTCTGTGCGGGCTTCCATCACGCATTCCCATTCTGGTAAGAGTATACTGAACACATTCTGAAGCGATGGCTCGAACACCTTCTCTTTCATCTGTAGAAATCCATTCGTCATCACCGCTTGGATAGATTGCTGCGATATATTCATCTAGACTCTGTCTGACATCATCTGCTAGAGTTCCATTTACCCAAGCAACGGCTTGAATTTCGGCAGAACTCCAATCACTGGCAATAGTGAAATTGAATACTGCTTTACTGTACTCAAACATATCTTCGAATGTTATTGTGCTACATTGTTCCTCTAGTGTAGGGCCATCAGGACCAAGTTGCTCGCGCCTCTCTTGAGTTTGTTCAAGATCTTCATTCATACTAGACATTGGTAGCCACGAAGATATCATGGCAAACATAGTCAACAGAACTGCGATTCTAAGCACACGTTCCCGCTTCATTACAAATCCGAAAGAGACGAAGGAAATATTGCTATCGGCGGCATAATAGCAGCAGATATTGTTAGTTTAGGGCCACCTAAAATAGATAAGTAACTGACCAGTCCCGCGGTTTAGGGAGGCCTAAAATTGGCGCGAAGAGCACTGATAGCAAGCACACTAATTGGAATTATTCTCTTTTCGACTTTAGCCGGTTGTTTAGATTCAGAAGAGGATGAAAATGTAATAATTATTGCATTCAAAACACAAGATGATTATGAAAATCCAGAAGCAAATCCACAATTATTGGCAGATTTTTTGGCTAAAAAATCGGGTTACAAAGTTGAATTATATCCAATAGGCTCAGACATCGCGGCAATAGAAGCATTGCGTTTTGGCCATGCTGATATTGCATTCTTAGACGGCGGCTCGGCATGGATTGCTTGGAAGCAGCACGGACTAGATGCGATTCTTGCCGATCAGAAAGAAGATGGTAGCACCTACTATAATGCTCAAGCATGGGTCCTAAATGATTCTGAAATTCAAACATTGGAGGATCTAGAAGGAAAGAACTCCTGTCACACTGGTTGGTTAAAATCAGCTGGTATGCTAATGCCAATGGGTTACATGATAAATAACGGAATTGTTGAAGTTTCAGGAGATGAGAATGATATTTCTTCCCTAAGGGCTACAATTGAGGCACATTTTGGAAATGCAACAATTCCTGAAAAGGGAGATTTGTATTACAGTTATAGTGGTGCCTTCCGATGTATGACTGAAGGAGTAGGAAATGTTGCATTTGGTAAATCAACATCCTATGAAGATCATTGTGAAGGCAATGATTGGTGCTTAGATAGGGAAAGCTACAGGCCACTAGAGCCAGCGTTCGGGCAGGTTCCAAGTCACCCAATCATGGTGAATAAGGAAGAGACCAATCAAGGAAAAATCGATGTAATCATTTCAGCATTTTTAGAAATGAATAATGAAATGTGGGTTGAAAATTACTCGATGGGTGGTCAAACATTCACTGGTTGTTACAATACTCAAACTCATATTTTGAACGATACGTTTGCTAAGGAGTCCTGTGGCGGAGAAATCCTACAAAATATACTCAATACTCCCTCTATTTCTGAGGTGGACACAGAAGAACATCTTGGTTCATATAGCGATGCAATAGGGGCGATTCCAGGAATTACTGAATACTTCGATGACAAGTACAGTTCGTAAACTATTGAAGCAAATTTGAGGGGATAAAATGGGCACTCAAACTGCAATTCGGCTGAAAATAGAAGATGCCGCAATTGGTTTTGATCAAGAGGCCCCCCTTCTCGAATCTGTTGATTTAGAAATCCGAGCCGGAGAAATCGTTGGTTTGACCGGAAGGTCAGGAATCGGTAAGACGACTCTATTGCGAACTGCTGCGGGGTTGGTCAGTCCACTTTCGGGCTCTGTCGAATGCTGTTGTACAGCAGATACTAGGGCCCAGAAAGGTGCAATTGGGCTAATTCCTCAGCGACTTGGTTTGGTTCAGCATCAAACCGTGGGTTACAACGTATTGATGGGTGCTTTAGCGGGAGCAAATTTTCTCCAAACCGCTCTATCTCTTCCGAGTAAGAAGATGAGGGAAGAAACTCGTTCTGTAATCGAAGAGGTTGGATTGGCGGACAAAACTCTAGAATCTGTAAATCGATTGTCCGGGGGCCAACAGAGGAGGGTTGCAATTGCTAGAGCAATGTTGCAAGAGCCAGAATTACTTCTTGCAGATGAGTGCCTAGGTGAATTAGATGCAGAAACTGCAAGGGGAATTATCGATTTATTCCGACATATGGCAGATGACCACAATATGGCTATTCTAATCGTAGATCATAATCCGGTTCGAGCCAAAACTTTCTGTGATCGTGTATACCAATTGAGAGGCCGGAGATTAATACCATTCGAGGAAGAAGAACAAACTTCAGCGCTTCCAATTATTGGGGAGGCCTCTGCTTGAATGAGAGAATATCTGATTCATTTAGGCTAATACTACGCCGGCCGTTACTTCAGACTTCGATTATTTTGGGTATAATCACCATTTTAGTCACCAATCACCTCCAGATTACCATTTGGAAATTGGTA
>DAOJ01000071.1 GCA_002502365.1 Euryarchaeota archaeon UBA106 | reverse complement strand
GGCATGCGCCGCGCGGCAGTCACATTGGTCATACTACTGATGATGCAAACAGTAGCCGCCGCTCCACCACCTGGAGAGCCAGATGTAGTGAACGATATTTGTTCTACTTGGGGCGGGGGCAATGGAATTTGTGACGATTATTTATCCTCCCTAGATGCGACTCCTTCAGATGAATGGATTGAAGGCCAAGTCCGAATGGTAATGGAATCAGCATCAAGCATCGAGATGACGGTAGAATTTGGAATCCATGAGCTACCGAGAGATGAATTGGGACTTCTTGATATTGACCTAGAAGGAGATAGTAATCCGTCAGATGGGATTCCAGCAGATTACATTAGAAACTATCGTGATTTAGCAAGTGGTGGCTCTTCTGTGGAAGACAAAATGATAGATTATGTAGAAGAGTTAGTGGAAGAAATAGTCAATGAAAACTTTCCTCAAGCCACCATAGGGCCACTTCAACCGACTTCTGAAATTACATTCTTCTCTCAGCAAGAGAAGGTTTGTACAATGAATCCTGATATCGATTCAATCGACGAGGAAGCCGACAGAGAAAATGATCCATTCTATCCACCAATTTGTTTGCGTTCGGTCTTATCTCTAATTATAGATCCAGCAAATGTTGGTATTGATTCTAGTATTGGAGATGTTAATCGAATGGTGGAGGGTTTGATGATTATGGGCGGTGAAGTAGTTTCCAATTTTACCACCGTTGCATCTTCAGGCCATTATCTTGAATACTTGATGATTCCACCTCCATATGCTACGGTGTCTTCAGTAAATTTTCCAGCCGAGGTTTTCCAAATTGATGAGAGTACTGAAGAAAAATCGGGGGCAAGAGTTGCCCTCGACAACCTAGCAGGCTCAGCTTTCTCTCCTCCTGATTCAGTTAACTTAGTAGCAACTCTGGACAGTGGAATAGACCCTCCAGAATGGCAAATTGAAGCTGGTTCGTCCATCGATTTAGAAGTCAATGTCGATCTAAGAGATAGAATGAATAGTCGAATTGATATGGAAATCTCAGTTCATCATCTAAGTGCTGAAACCCTAGCCGAATGGGGTTTAAATCTTGAAACAGAAACGATTCGTTTGGATTCTGTTACTTCCGATGGAATCCGAATGTTCGATTCGGAATTGGACGTCGATGTCGAAGAGATATTGACTGCTTTACCTATAGGAACACTTTCTGATACTTTTTCTGAGGCCCTTGGTGTGGATGTAATGTTCCAAACACCAACCTTCTCCCCATCAGATGAGTCAGGTGGTTTGATGTTCATTCATAACCCTGGCATTACTTGTAATGAAAATTTAGCCTATAGGTACTGTTTGGACGATTCTAGAGCGATGACTAGTAATTACCCAATTGTTTTACAAAGCAGCTCAATGCCATCTCAAATTGAAGCATCTGATATTATTAGTAAGTGGATTCAATATGCAGAGGGAGATATTGCAACTCTTGATTTATCCATTTTATCAGACGAAGATTTGGCTGCATTAATCAGTGTTTTAGAACTAAACCTAGATGTTAATCTAGACTTCCTCCAAGATGTATTGCCAGAAGACTTTCCTAGTACTGATATCTCAATATCAGTTCAGTTGCCTGAATGGTTAGATTTGGTTAATTCTGAGACTGATACGATAGTTTTCCATTCCGAAGCATCATCAATTCAGAACCTTGGTATCCGTGGCTCAAGGCCTTATGATTGGAACCATCCGATTTGTTTAGAAAGTGGCCGAGGAGGAATAGGAGATTCTACCGAGTGCCTTGATGATAGTGATGATTTGATTTGCGCCTCGACTCAAGAAACGTGTGTTTCATTAGATGTGGAAATGGAAATAGAGAGATTGGCAATTAGAGAGACTCAGGCTGCTGTGGAATTCGAATTTTCGGCCGACATTACGCTTGAGATATACCGACTTGGTGTTGAACTTAATGAGGAAAATATCGAGATTAGTCCAATTCCTGCAGATATTATTCGAAGAATAATTACAATAGGGGATAGGAAAGATGGAGGTTTATTGGCAGGTTCAGAACAAAATGCAATAATTCCTCTATCAAGTGGAGATTATAATCTTGAAATTTCTAATTCAGGATTAGTTGGATTGTCTGATGCACTTATGGATGAGGTGGAGATAGCATTCGAAGAACTGGAAAAAATAGGCTCTCAAGACCTAATTTTCGGCAGTGAAACCTTAGATTCCTATCTGGAAATTAAACCTCTTCCAATCAACTTAGAAATTCCACAACTGGAAATGCCTTTGAATATGGAAGTTAGTGATCTGAACCCCATCGAAATAGGTGTGAGAGTTTCGACCTCATCGTTAACAATCGAGATTGATCATGATGTTGAAGATGAAGTAAAGATTAGTTTGGCACCGGCTACTATTGAAGTAAATCCACTTACATCTGCTCTTGCTGACCTAGGGCTAGAATTCTCAGATTTCGGTATCGGGGCGGAAACTGCTGTATTCTATTCGATAGTACCTCCAATAATGGAAAATACGCTTTGGGGATTAATCAAAAGTTCTGCAAGGCTGCAGATTACAATGCCAGATTCAATTCGATTACTCTCTTTTGAAAGTGAAAAGGGATTAGGTTCTGTAGAGATGATTGACGGTAAACAGGTTCTGAATTATCGAACCCCAGTTTGCCCCGAGGCCGAAAATTGGGCTCAATGTTATCCTCAGCATGATATTGTGTCATGGAGCGTAGAAGTCAGCTATCTTTTCATTCTTGGAGAAATCTCGCAATATCTCTTTGTATTGATTGTGTTTTTAGGATTAGCAGTTAGTCGTTGGAAACGTCGTCGAAAAGCTAGAAAAGCGAAAAAAATAGACAGAAAAGAAGCTATGGAAAAGCAAATTCTCGACTTAGAATTCGCCATGCAAATGGGAGAATTAGAAGAAAAATTAGTGATAGAACAGCCAGAAGAGGCTGATTCTGAGGATTCCAATTGGTGGGATCAAAGCAAACTTGTGTAATCAATTATGCAGGTGTAAATAAATCCGCTGTGCCAATGCCTTACCTATACCAGGAGCAGCAGCCAACTGGGCTTCTGTAGCATGTTCAATTCCCTTCATTCCACCAAATTGTCTAAGCAAAGCCTGAATTTTCTTTGCCCCAAGACCTTCCACTTCTTCTAGGGGACTTTTCAAACCAACTTTTGAGCGACGTTTTCTATGGTAGGTATTGACAAATCTATGTGCTTCATCTCGAGCGTAGACCATAACTCTAGATTTTCTATCTAAAACTACAGGGTCAACATCAACTCTCCAGAGAGTTTCTTCTTTTTTGGCCAACGCTGCAATAGGAAAACGGTCTCCTAATCCATGGGAACTAAGCATTGCATGGACATGTTTCAGATGAGTTTCTCCTCCATCTAGAAGCAATAGGTCTGGCCATTCTTGTTGACGCTTCAACCATCTTTCAACAACCTCTTGCATCATCCGTAAATCATCTTCAACCTCAGTTTTTACTCGATATGTTCGATATTCACTTTTCGAAGGTCTCCCATTTCGAAAAACTACAGCGGCCCCGACTCTCTCTTTTCCTTGAATTTGGGCCATATCAAAGCAGACAATGTGGTCTAAAGAGTCAAACCCGTGTAACTTTGCAGCTTGATCTGCAGCGGCTTGTTCTAAACTGCCTGAACGTCGAGTAGATTGTCTTACTGCTTGGATCTCTGCATTTGCGTCAGCCATTCCTCTTAGTTTGGCCAGTTCTCCACGTTGTGGACAACGAATTGATACTTTTTTACCTCTTCTTTCGTCAAGCCAATCCGTGAAAGAATCTGTTAATGGAGCCGGAACCAGAAGTGTTTTTGGAGGCCTTCTATTTGAGTAATGTTCCGATAGAACTAACGAAACAGAAGCGACGATGTCGTCCCTGTGAAGAACGGGATAACTAACCTGCCCCTGAATAACTCCATCTTGGGTGTGTAATATCAATACAACAGCCACCTCTCCAACAGAGGCAAACCCTACTGCATCACAATCTTGGTAGAATCGAGAGTGAATAACTTGTTGAGAAAGAGTGGTATTTACTGCTTGAATTAGGTCCCTCTTTTGAGCTGCTGTTTCATAATCAAGGTCTTTGGAAGCACTATCCATTTCATTTTGCAATGCTTCGATTAATACCCCGGCGTCTCCATCCAAGACACTACTAGCAGCCCGAACCTGCTGGTCATAACCTTCAGCATCGATACATGGGCCATGACAGAGTCCGATGTGCATTGCAAGACAACCGCTAGGTAACAACTCGGGACAATCTCGGATTCCAAACTGTGAACGAATCAAACGGATGACCTGTTTTGCTGCCCCAGCATCAGGAAATGGCCCCCATCGTTGGGAATTTTTGGGAGGATGGCGTGTGTAAATCACTCTTGGATGTTCATCGCCAGTAAATGCAATGAAAGGATATGATTTATCATCCATTAACATCGAATTATATCGAGGTTTGTGCTTTCTAATCAATTGCCTTTCGAGAATTAATGCCTCAGAAGGATTCTGAGTGACGATATACTCTACATCATCAGCCTCGGAAACTAATTTTGGAACCTTTTCTCGCTTTTGCTTTGCAGCAAAATATGAACCGACTCTTGTTCGCAAATTTGTCGCCTTTCCTACGTATAAAACTCGACCGTCATCCCGCTGAAACAAGTACACTCCTGGCTTACGAGGGAGGTCGAGGGAGGCTGGATTGACTGCCATGGGCATGATGCGGTAAAGGTCAATGCCCATGAACTGATGGCCTCGCTGAGGATACATGCTGAGCGAGACCCAGAGGCGTCTACTGCTTCGCTTGGCTGAGTTTGGACCAGATGTTGAGAGTGCTTGGGATGTTCCTAGAGACTTGTCACTACCAGGGCTAGCGGAGCATCTAGGTTTGGTACGATCTGCAATTCATACCCCGTTGAAAGAGTTAGAGGCATCTGACTTAATTTCAACTCGAATGGCCCATGTAACCGGTGGAGGTTCACGACGTAGAACCGTAGTACACATCACAGAATTAGGTAGGCAAAGGATGGAATCATACTCTATATCCGATTTACCTGCTAAATCAGAAAGTCTTGCTATTGGGCCATTGCCTGATAAAACACCAATCCTTGGTAGGACTGATGAGTTGGAATCTTTGTCTAGCAAATTATTGGCTGGAGAAAATTTGCTATTAAATGGCCTTCCTGGCATTGGAAAAACAAGCCTTGCACGCTCTGTTGCAGAGAATATGATGAATCGTGGATATAGAATTCGTTGGGCAACATGTAATTCTGATACAGATTCGTCTTCAATAGGTTCTATGTGGTTAGGAAGAGATTCTCCAAGCGACCCTTATGCAATCGCTTCGGCAGCCTGTGGGACAAAAACAGCATTAATTATCGATGAACTACAAGAAATACATCCTCGACATCTTAGTGGGGTCAAATCACTTCTTTCTGCTTGCGCCGAAACCTCAACGGGTATTCTTGTCGCCGTAAGGGCGCCGAGTCCAATAGGAAAATTAACTGATTTTGAAGAATTCAGATTAGGAGGATTAGCAACATCCGATGCTATCGAATTATTGTCAAATTCAATCGATGAAAAATCCGCAGAACAGGTTGCCAAAGCACTTGGAGGCCATCCATTGGCACTAAATCTATGGTCACCTGATGAGGAAGTTCCTGAAGAAGGTCTTGAGGTGCAGAAATTTGTTAGAAGTACCGTTTTAAGAAAGTTAACCGATGAAGGACTTGGTACATTAGATGAACTAAGTATCTCTCCTTTGCCTCTATCTGCCGAGGAAATATTTTCTCAGGATGGGATTGTAGAACTAGATGATTCAGCGGTTCTCCGTTGGATGGATGGATTAATTGAACCTCATCATTTAATTCGAAATGTTCGACGGGCTAATTTAGAGCAAGAAACCTCACGTCTTTTGCATGCGAAATGTGCCGAAATTTGGTCGCAAAGAGAAGGAATTCGTGCCAGAAGAATTGAGGCTCATCACCGTTTGAATTCAGGTGAGGAAATCGAGACCGATTGGATAGCTGAAAAGGTTGGGATTATCTCTCGTAAGGATAGTGCTGCTGCTGCGGTGTTAATTGAAAATGCCATAGAAGTATTCGATGAAGAGGTGCTTAGGTTAGCAGCAATTGATTTAGCATTCGAAAGAGGTGAATCATCAATAGTTTCTGAACACTTAGAATTTATTTCTGAAAGCCCTCAAAAATTAATCAGACAAGCAAGGCTTGCTAGGTTGCAAGGAGACATTTTACAGGCAGATAAATTGGAAATTTCAGCCATAAAATCATTATCTCCCTCAGAAGCGATTAGAGCAAATATAGCATCCTTGGTAAGAAAACATGATGACAGACTTCCAGGCCAGACAACTAAGGTAGATTTTGCCTCAATTGATTCAGTAAACCTGTCCAAACTTCCCGAATCCGATCGTTCATCTGCTAGCCTAGCACTCGATCTTCTAAGGCACTCTGTCGCCATTGAATTGGGTAATGTAGAGACTTTAGCAAATGTTCGCTCTTCTCTAGTATCACATATGGGAGAAGATAACCCACGACTATCTCTCATCGACCTAAGAGCCCTTATCTTTTCGAAATCTGAAGGCTCATTAGAGACTACTAGAGAATTTATTCATTCAACTGACAAAGATATTGAATCAATCAAGGCTATCCATGCAGCTCTTGAGGTAACATACCCTTCGCCTCCTGATTGGCTTATTTCAGCTCACAAGGAAATTTCTTCAGTTGAATTGAATCATGAAATACCATCCAATCGAAGATTGTTGGCCCATCGATGGTATTGGAGGGGAGTTCTCGAGCCAAATATGCGTCTTTCTCACTGGAGAGAAGCGATTAGCCGATTCAAATCTGCTGAATGCCCAAATGCAGCATCTGAATTATTGCTAAAATTAACCCGGTCGATTTGAAGTTTAATTTACAGGACTTCAAATTTCAGCACCAATTAGAGTACGCGTTTCTGCGATTCCATCTATAGAGCGCACTTCATTCATGATACACTTTGTCAATTCAGTTTCATCGTCTGCTTCGATCTTAACAAATAAATCATGCATTCCAAAAACAATCCATTGCCCACTTACGTGGGCTAACTTTGAGACCTCATCTCTAACCTGAATTTCACATCCCGGTTCAGTTGTAATCAAGACAAATCCAACAGCCATAAATCAAACCTCCAATGCGATTAATGTCTCTGTTTGTTCGACACCCGGAATATTTCGGAACTCGCCAATCAGGATTTTTGACATCTCTTTATCATCCTTGAAATCTATTCTTGCAGCGAGGTCGTACTCGCCGTATACAACATGAGTTTCAACTACATTTTCCAACTTTAGTAGAGCTCGGTAAACATCGGCCTCCATCATTGGCTTTGCTTTGATTAGAACAAAAGCAGTACTCAATTTGACAACCTCTCTATCTGAGCCGCTGACTGTTTGTTTATGACTGCTATGTTACCGATGCCAACCACTTCCAGCAGAGGGTAAACAATACAATGAATGAGGTCAGCCGATTAAGGCATGGGTGCGAGGGATGGCCGTACATCTGCCGTCGCACTTCTACTAATCAGCCTGCTAATTTTTTCTTACTCCTCACCCATAATTGCTGCATCTTCTAATTCCAAAAGTACAACTCTCTGGTCGGGAATAGTAATTCTTCCTGATGGACATACAGTTGGGTCTCAAGATGTATTAGTCGTGGAAGAAGGAACCACTATTCGTTTAGGTGCAGATGAACATATTACAGTTGCAGGCCGTATAATTATTCAAGGAACGACTACCAATCCCGTTACCGTAGAATCGATATCAGGCAAACATGATGGAATAGTATTCAATCAATCAAGTCAAGGTCTGGGGTCAAATATAGAAAATCTGACAATTTTACAGGCTGAATTTGGAATAACAATTTATGGTTCAGATCCACAATTAAATGATATCAATATCGAGAATGTTGATCGTGTGGGAGTCGACTTATTTGATGGAGCTACACCTACAATTAACAATCTCGTGATTAACGGTGGTGGTGCTGATGTTCATGGATTTTCGACCACTTGGAGATATGGAATTGGCCTATCGATAGGTGCTAACTCAGCACCCATTGTAAACGGGTTTTCTGCCAATGGACTAATCACCCGCGCAATCAATTATTGGGGCAACTCCGGAGGGTTACTCTCTGACTTAGAAATTAGCAATATTTCAGGAGCAACTCTTGCGGTCAGTACAGGAATATGGGTTGAGGATTCACGTCCATTATTTTCTGGAGTCGATATCCAAAGGTGCGATAATGGAATATTTGTCAGGCATATTACAGAAGGTTGGATTACAAGACCAACCTTTCATCAAGTTGTGATTGAAGATAGTAAATACCGTGGAGTAATGGTAGAACAATACAATCACAGCCAATTCAATAATTTACCTGCACATGCGATTTTCAACGATATAGAAATTCGAGGAACAGGTGGTCCAAATGCTGAGACCCAAGGTCTCGGTTTCTCTGCATTTGAGGTAAATACTAGCGGAGTAGTATTGGATAATGCCTTGATTGAAGACAACCCAGTAGTCGGCTTCAAGGCATACCTAATTGGGTCCTCCACCATCATTAATGGCTTAGAAATAAACAACAATGGCAAGCCTTCGACAAACGCACCATTCAATGACCGAGCGGGCTTATTTATGCGTAGCATAAACTGGGCTCCTACAATTAATGATCTGATAGTTACTAATTCATCAGGACCCGGTATTTTATTGTGGAAAGGCGGAGCCATAGGTTCAGATTGGTTGTCTTCTGAAAATGGATTAAATGGAGTTGATTTTCGAGAATTTCATCCTTTAGTTAGCAATCTTACAAGTTTAGATAATGATGGACATGGAGTATCGGTTAGAGATTCTAGTAATGTAGAGTTGTCTCATGTTTATACTTCCGGAAATGGTATTGGATGGTCTACACCGGAATCAGGTGCCGGAATTTATTTCCATGAAGCTAATGATGTAATGAGTGGAGGTAAGAATGTCTCTTGTTTTACCTGTATTTCAATAGGTGATCAACATGGGGTAGTTGTGAGAGATAGCATAGATTTACAACTTCTTTCCGTGCAAATTGACGATCCTGTAAATGGTCCAGCACTTGACATTGATAATAGTGGTCTTTCTCGTGATGGTTTGGTTATACTAGACGATTTAGTTGCTAATTTGAACAGGACTGGATTTGGAATTGAATTAGAAGATGTTAATGCAGAAATTCAATCTCTCAATCTTTCAGGGACTAATCAAGGAGTTTATTGGAGGGGAGGTGATTCTATCACATCCCATCTCAAATCTAGTAAGATATCAGGCCAAGGTGGAGCTTGTTTTGATGTCATAGATCACATTGAACTGATTGTAAACGATTTAGTTATGAATTGCTCTAGTGGCTCCAAACCTTCCATAGAATCTAGTTTCATCAATTTCACAAATTCCAGATTTATCTCAACAAATAGTCAAGAAACTAGTTTCCATCTAGAATCTTCAAGCCATGTTCGTTGGATTTCATCGAGTGCTATTTCAGACCCAACATATGCCGCTTCCGACAGCATTCTGGATATCATGTGGTTCATTGAAGTACATGCAGTTAATCAGTTGTTGAGACATATACCATATGCAGAAGTCAACCTATCATTTTCATCTTGGGAAGCCGATCAAACTGCTAACCTACCATATCATGGATTTGAGACACTGGGGCCATATGTTGGAACTCGATGGCTTCCGACACAGGGTTGGTCGGCCGACAATACAGCCTATATCGGATGTGATTATGACGGAGTACACAATGATTCCACACCAGTTACAATAGACGATAATCTGCTGGTGATATGTAGATTAGAATTGGCAAATCAGCCACCTTTCATCATATGGGCAACTCCAGAGGATGAGGCTGTTTATCCAAGTGGTAGCCAAGTTGATTTCAATGCTATCGAGTCTTGGGATTTAGATGGTGACGATCTAACATATTCTTGGACAAGCAGTATCGATGGTTATCTTGCCGGAGATTGGGGTCCTAACTGCTTCGCGAATAACAATGGCTCAGTATTTTACGCTAATTTCCATTTGGGAGGTGGTAGATGCCTCTCAGATGGTAATCACCAAATTACCCTAGAAGTTTGTGATAGTACCAATCAGTGCGTAACTGAAACTCGTACAATCGAACTAACCAATCGCCCTCCTTCCTTGTCTGTTTCCACTTCTCCGAGTATCTCGTCTTGGGGTATAATGAATTTAGGGAAAACTGCTAATGCAACCATATCACTGGAAGGAAGCAGTGATCCTGAGAACGACACACTAACTTGTTGGATAGAAACCAGCTATGGTTTTTCAACTCCAAATGATCAAGGCTGTCCAATTATTTTTGACATTAATTTCCCTGAAGCACCTAACCAATTTAGAGTGACAGTATATCTTTCAGATGGGGTAAATCCAGAAGTTTCCTGGTTCTTTGATGTAAATTTGTTCAATGAAATTCCCGATGCAGAATTTGAAGTGATTAGAGCAGGAGAAACCTCGGCACACCTAGTTACATTGGATGGTTCTATGGTTACTGATCCTGAAGGCGATGAAGTGAGATTCGAATTTTGGAGCGATTTGGATGGTTTGCTTGTATCTGGGGTCACCCCCATCGAAGAAATTTCTTGGCAAGGATGGCTGACTAAGGGGACTCATACAATTACAATGTATACTAGTGATGATAGAGCAGGGCACGTAGATACTTGGAACTCAGCATCCACAGAAATTAGAGTAAATAATTCGGCACCAGTGGCAATAATTGCTCAACCCGATGATGAGATTTTGACAGATTCTGGAGAGATACTTCGGTTTGATGCAACAGGTTCTGGAGACTGGGATTTAGCCTGTTCTGAATTACCAGATAATGGAAGTGGTTTGGTTTGTAACCCAACCGCATCCACTAGCAATGATTTGGTTAGTGTTGTCTGGACTTCAGACAGGTTAGATGATCCGATTGGTAACGGTTGGGTTGTAGAGTCTCGATTACCTAAAGGAGACCATACAGTGACACTTACGATAGATGATGGCTCATCAGAAATGGATACAAAATCAATAATTGTGAGAGTCGATGAATCAGCTCCTGTACTAGTTCTCGACTCTCCTCTTCCAGATATCCAAGTCAATTCAAATGCGCCGGTTTTGTTTGACTTTAGACGCTCATTCGACCCAGATGGTGATGATTTCACAGTCACCGTTTATTCTGATTTATTAGCAGACCCCATCCTAGAAAATAAGAACTCAGAATATTGGTATAACGATTATCTTCCTGCCGGCGAGCATCGACTTACTTTCGAATTAGTAGACTCAACCAATAGGGTTCGAACACATACTCAGACTCTTTTCGTTATGGAAACCGGTCCAGTCGCGGTAATAGATGGTTTACTTGATGGTCAATATGTCCCGCCTGGCTCTCAGATTATTCTTGATGCGTCTCAGTCATACGATTATGATGATGATATAGTCCTCTATGAATGGAGCACAGGAGGAGGCCAAAAATTAGGCGATAGAGAAATTATTGAGGTCGAATTTACACCAGGCCCAATTAGGATAGACTTGTTGGTTAAGGACTCGAGAGGGGCCACATCAATTACATCTGTCAATCTAACTATAGGTTCTTCATCACCGATATTAAGTCAAATGAATATCCTCCCAATAGAGTTTGAAATCGATAAACCAACCTATGTGACAATAACAGTAAACCTTGATGATGCAGATGGTACAACTCAGGTTGTAACTGGTGTAATGAAAATCAGTGGGACGGAATTGAATCTAATCTTCCAAGATGATGGAATGAGAGGAGACAGTACCGCGGGGGATGGTGTTTGGACTTATGTCGGTACTTGGATAATTGAAGATGAAGGATATGTCAGTGTCGAAGTTTGGGCAGTTGATGGGGAGTTTACCAGTGCAGCACTTGTCGAGACTATATCCGTAGAAGAGCCAGAATCAAGCTCGTTTATTTCCTGGATTGCTGGAAGCGGGCTGCCTTACCTGATTGTAATTCTACTCATTTTTTCCGCCCTTGGTATAACAATCCAGAAGAATCGAAAAGAGGCCATTCGTAGAGATCTTGAGATGATTGAATCATGGTCAACCTTTGACCCCAGAGAACTAGATGACGAGTTCGATGGCGACTAAACATTCCTCCGTTGAAATCGGCCGTGTCGGCTCAACATTGAAGGTGGTTGAAGCCACAGTCGAATCATGCGAACCGCACCCAAAGTGATGCTCGGACTCGGTGGAGTCATGCTGGTGATTGGAATTCTCGCCTTTGCGATAGGCGGTGCGGTCATCTCTAACGTGTCTCCAGATAGCGAGGATTGGAGTGGTACTCTCAAGTGGGAAGGAACGACTCCGACGACTTATACAGGCGAATTTGATTGGACTCATATCTACAATGTCTGGGTCGAGGAGGGAAGTTCAGTTCAGGTGGAAGTTATTGGTGGAGATGACGAAAACCGCTTCTTTTCTTGCGAGGAATTGGAAGATTGCTGGGTTTTCGATGAAGATGGAGCAATCCCCGGATTCGAGTATATCGGTGAAGTTTCCTTCATGGATTCGGGGACTTGGCAAGTCGAATTCAGCGGGGATAATAACGTGGATGTGATGATTCGCGATGATGATTCCTTCGGAGGATTTCTAGGAATATTTGGAGGCGGCGGTGTCTGTTGCTTCGGGATTCTTTTTCTCCTCATCGGAGGGATTCTCGCTGCTACGATGAAGGACAAACCCAAGGTTGAGATGTCTCCAATCGTTCCTGTAGGAACCGAAGATGTTGTCGTGGTTCATGATTCACCGCCTCAATCAGATGGCGAATGGTGGGAAGAATCCGATATTGGTAAAAAATCTTGAA
>DAOJ01000085.1 GCA_002502365.1 Euryarchaeota archaeon UBA106 | reverse complement strand
GCCTCTTCAAGAAGAGGTTCTGGATCTAATTTGATCGCTGGAAGTAGACCATCCAATCTTTCGATAATTCTTGCTGCGGCACGAGCATCAGGGATTGCTCCATTTGCTAAATCTCCTCCAGACTCTGCCAGAATCGCCATAGCATCGATTCTTCTTCTTCGGCACTCTCCTAACATTACGCCACTCATGCCTCCAACAACACCATGCTTGAGCTTAGCGACTCCTAATGCCTCAAGCTTTTCCTGTGCAGAATCTGTTGAGCCTATACCTAGCATGGATTCGTCCGAGTCATCGTCATCAAAGATAGAATGGGCTTGGTCAGGACCATGGGAAAATGAGTCAATCATCATCACTTGCGATGCCCCGCTAGATTCTACCCAATCAAGTATTGAATCGGCTAATGATAGTGTTAAATCAGGGCTTACTTGGATTTCAGAAGCAATCAAAATAACCTTGTCACACTTGTCCATATGGCAGATTGGCTCGCCAGCATAGAATCTCAATGGAGGGAGTGGTTTACCCTCTTGAACTAGGCAAACAGGAGGGAGGCCTGAACCTCTTGCACCTCCAACAAAGGTTAGACCTAACCGGTCAACTAGGTAGTGTGCAATGATGCTACTGACGAATCCAGCTGATGGAAAACAAGTCACAACCAAGGCATCTTCAGCATTCAAATCTTCATCGACAGCGACCACAGGTGCTCCGCTCATTGCACCTTAACCGACCGAGATACTGTTAATCATTGGCCTCTCCAGATATAGCGTGACGGACACAGAGGAGGTCGAGTTTACGGCTGAGGAGAGCGAATCTAATACTGAACCACCAGAGGGTTTCATCGCTCATCAATTATCACCTTCCTCTTGGAATAGATACGAAGAATGTCCTAGAAAATACTGGCTTTCTCGTCAAGGGCTACCACGGAAGGCAAGTATGCCTGCAGCATTGGGTAATGCTGTTCACAATTCTGTTGAAGATCTTTGCAATCTCGATTTATCTGATCGCGAAGATGATGAATCGGGTTGGCTTCCTGCCACCGCCAAGGCGGTTTTAGACCGTCATTGGCAGATTGAAAAGGACAATTTTCTCGAAACAGCACGCCATCCACGTTGGAAGGGGGAACAAATAACCAAGGCTCATGATGGTCTAATCGGTGCCTTGAATATCTTGTTCAGTAAATCGAAAGTCGAAGTTCAAAACTTATCTGAGGTTACCGTAGGTACTTGGAAAGAAGTACAATCAATTGTGTTAGCAAATGAAGGAACATTGGTTTCTGAATGTGGTCGAATGATGGGTCGCCTAGATCTATTGGTAGCTGATATTGACGAGAATGGGGAATCACAGGGCTGGATAGTTGCAGATCTGAAGACAGGAAAGCCCCCTTCGCCCACTCTCAATGAGAAGGTTAGCCGCCAGCTCCGATTCTATCGAGATTTACTCAAGCAGAATAATCCAGATCACCCAACAGTAGTTGCTGAGGGCTGGTACTCTTCTAACCAGACAGTTCACCGAGCCGACGGTCCGGACGTTCTAGAATCTGCATTAGAGGCCTGGGAGGGCATGCGTCCCTCAACAACCCCTCTACCTGCTACACCAGGGGAACAACAGTGTGGCTGGTGTGAATGGAAAGCGTGGTGTCCAATATGGTGGGCTGCTCGTCGTGATGGTACACTTTCCCCAGGACATATGTTCAGAGATGAAGTAGTACAGGTAATCCGTTTTGACAGAGAGGCCGGAGCCGCTCTTTTCCAGCGCATGCCTCCGATAGGAGATGAGGGAGAATTAGCACCTTCTGACCATAAATTCGGAGCCGTATTGCGCGATCAGGCCTTGACTCAAATGTCCGAACTACTTGATTCAGGTCATGAAGGAGCAATTTTCCTCGGTAGCGCTAGAATGGATGGACGAATAGCCCATCTTGGAGACTGGTGTGAAGTATTGCCTTGGAATCCAATAAACGAAGGACATGCTCGAGATTATTCTCGATGGCTGCGTAGTAATTCAGACACTATTTTTGAGGAAATTGGTGACGAAGGCGAAGATAACCAATCCAAATAGCGTTTGTCAATCTTCTCTAGCTCTCTCAGAGTTCGACCTTTATGCTTACCAAATGCAATAACGACTCCTTCGTTTGAATGACGCAATCTACCATCTGTACCTTCTACTGGCTCTAAATCAACCATGCCAGGGCCTAATTGTGCACTAGGGCCTGCTTTTCCTGAAAGCATATCCTGTAATTCATCAATCCCTCCTCTGAATTCCTTCGGATGGCTCTGCATCATCGACCATAGCAAAAGCAGGGTAGCACCTGCATCTGCATCAGCACTATGGGCACGACCAATCGTAATGTCATACCGAGAGCATAGGGCTCCGAGAGTATGTCTACCAGGAATCTTCAGTTTTTTTGCCAAGGTTAGAGTGTCAATAATCGCCTTGGGAACAGGGGTTTCGAATCCTGCTCTCATGCATTCAATTTCCAAAAATCTCCAATCAAATCTTGTGACATTATGCCCAACTATTACCGCTCCAGAAATCAATTTACTCAGTTCAGAAATATGTTTTGAGAAATCGTCTTCTTGTTTAACATCCTCATTTGTTATTCCATGTACTCTAGAAGACTCAGGAGGTATGGACTGTCGTGGATTTACTAATGATGTTTTATTGATGTGAGAACCATCCTCATCGCTACCTATCAAAGCATACTGAACAATACGGTCGCTTCTAGGATTTAATCCGGTGGTCTCCAAGTCGAAGCCAAGAACCCGATATCCGGTGAGCATGCCTGCGACCATGACCGGACGTGATAGAGACCCTCCTTGAACTTCATCAAAGAGAGAATTGCACCCGTCATACCTATTTGCATCTCTTTACGCGATTTGCATTATGGGGCTACAAGCAGGTAAAGCCGTCTCGTTATCGACAATCCTATTGTTTACCACATTAGCAGGTTGCACCGGTCTAGCATCGACGACTCCAATCGCTGAAATTACAGCAGACCAAGAATCAATAAATGTCGGCGAAACTGTAAATTTCGATGCTAGAGATTCCACAACTCCTTCACCGACAATAATCGATGAATATGTATGGGACTTTGGAGATGGCGAAAAGAAAACCACTACCACAGGTATTGCTTTCCATACCTTCTCCCAATCAGGCAATCACAATGTAGAGGTTGAAGTCATCAATGATAGAGGTGAAAGCGATAAGGCCACAGTGAATATTTTCGTAAATTCGCCGCCTACGATAGTAATAGAAAAACCAGGATTTGTTCGAACTAACGAAACTGCTACAATAGATGCTTCTAATTCTTATGATGTAGAGGGGGGCAATGTCGAATTCATCTGGGATTTAGATTTGACTTTTGACCGCAATGGAGATGGAGACCCCACAAATGACGCAGATTCCACCTCTTCTTCGGTAGAAGTAATGTATTCTGATTCTGGTAATCAAACAGGTTCTCTTACAGTAGTCGATGATAACGGAGCCACCAGTACTGAAATCTGGAGCTTAATGGTGATTGAGCGATTGTTCAATGTCGTCTGGGAAGAACAACATGTGACTTACGAATGGTCTGGCTATACGGAACAAGGTGAGAGTACAATCCACGAACACATTCCTGCACAGATAGGAACGGATGAATATGGAGCCAGAATAATGCAAGTTAATGCTACTTTAGTGCTTGACAGAGATTTGTTGCCAATTCAATGGCCGGAAGATAATTTCACACTCAGACTAAATATCCCTGAAACCGGATGGACGACAAATTCCCAAACCTCTCATGATAATATCACATTAAATGCAACTGCGAATATAGACAGAGGAGACTTGAATCCTTGGCCAGAAAGTGGATATTCGGTAAGTGCAGATAGTTCTGAAAGCCTTGTACAGTCACTTCTCAACGAGGGAGGGGCTAGATTCGGTAAAGGAGATTGGATTTGGGTAATTACAGCCGATGAATGTGATCCGGACTTTCTCATTGATGATGTAGATCCTGACTCTGGAAATGATTGGACGCTAACTGTAGACTATATCCTCCTAATTCCAAGGGTAAGTGAAGTCTCAGTTTAATCTCTCAGAGTCGATGGAGAAGACCTTTCAACTCACAGCCTGTGGCAGCCTTCGATGGTACGTTCAATAGTTGTCAAGAAGGCGTCGGTCAGAGACCGACTAATTGTTGATGTAGATGTCTTCATGAATCAACCCGACGACTTTGATTTTTCACCTAGGGCTAGTATTGAAGGAAAATCCTTGAGCATCTCAAATGGTGGAAATGAGACTGGTGACAGTATAGACTTGGA
>DAOJ01000064.1:2786-10315 GCA_002502365.1 Euryarchaeota archaeon UBA106 | reverse complement strand
ATTGCCAATGGAGATGTAGTCGACGCAAAATCAGCCGCGGCTTGTATCGAAGCTACCGGAGCGGCAGGACTGATGATAGGAAGAGGAGCGATTGGGCGTCCAACAATATTCCATGAAATTAAGCGGGATTTAGGATGGTTAAATCAGAGTCCACCGTGGGGTGAAGAAAACCCCGCAGTAGCACGTTCTTGGTGCTGGGAGAGGTATCTCAAATTGAGTTCAGAGGTTTATGAAGAAGGTCATTGTAAGAACCTCAAACGTCATGCAGTATCCTTCACAAAAGGCCTTCCCGGCGCATCGAATATGAGAGTAGAATTGCATTCGATACAAAACCAACAACAATTAGGGATGCGAGTTTCCAGATACCTGAAGGAACTTACTTCAACTGAGGTAGTAGCATAATGCACGATTCAATCAATGTGAAAGGTACCGAATTACAAAAATGTTCAATTGACCCTCTAACGGGTTGGTTTAGGGATGGATGTTGTAACACAGATTCAAGGGATAGGGGTTCGCATACCGTCTGCGCAATCGTTACAGACGACTTTCTTCAGTTTGCTCTCTCACAAGGTAATGACCTAATTACACCAGCTCCTCAATTTGGCTTTCCTGGATTGAAGGCAGGTGATAGATGGTGTGTTTGTGCTGGAACGTGGCAGGATGCAGCGGAGGCTGGGGTTGCCTGCCCTGTCGTCTTGGAGGCAACTCATGAAGAGTCACTTGCAGTATGTGAACTTGAGATGCTAGAAAGCCATGCGGCTTAATCATCCATTGACAAGGAATTATCCAATCTTTGTGCAACTGTTCTAAGGCGACGTAGGGTTCTATCGATATTCGTCATCACCCGCTCTGAAACGTCTTCACCATTTCTTCCAGCTATCCTATATCCATAGGGCATTCTGCCACCGAGAGTATTGAGCAATAGACGCTGAGAATCAATCGAGACCTTGGATAGTATTTCTTCTACCTTTTCAATACTCAACTTGTCTTTTCGAACACCCTTAATCAGTGCTGATGAAACATCCTCATCGAGTCTACCAAGGCCTCCTCTCCCCATCAACCAGTCTTCACCTCTAGCAGTATACTGACGCACCAATCCACTGTAGACATCCATAGCTATACGGTCACGCATAGCAACCCTGTCTACTATTCCGGCTTGTCTTAACCGCTCAATTACTCGTTGAGCGCGGGAGCGAGTTTCTTTTGTTCTGTCAGCCAATGTTTGCAAAGTCAATGGTCTCTCACTAGATGCTAACTCATTGAATACTCTACGAGAAACTGTATCTCCTTTCTTGATACGATCTC
Organism: Euryarchaeota archaeon UBA106; assembly: GCA_002502365.1. Classification (GTDB taxonomy): domain Archaea; phylum Thermoplasmatota; class Poseidoniia; order Poseidoniales; family Thalassarchaeaceae; genus MGIIb-O1. The sequence continues at coordinate 9,010 of DAOJ01000064.1, read as the reverse complement.
CAGTTATTCCGAGATCGGCAAGCAAACAATCGAGCCTATCAGAATCTTCAGGTGTAGGTCCAGGCTCGGCAATATCTATTCTGAAGGCTTGTGATTCTTCTTCTCCAACTTCTTGCATTCGTGATTCTGAATCCGATATAACATCACTAAGTTCAGCCAATCTCATCATCGCAATGGCACGAGTTTGAACTGCAATCAATTCTACTGACGAGGCCATTGAACCACCACGAAGTACGTTAACGTGCCATCTGCCTTGCAATTGAGAGCTGATTAATCCGACTTCACGCAATTTGTGCATCTGATTGTGGACTCCTGTTTGAGAAAGTCCAGAGAATTCGGAAATAGCAGAGTTATCCCATCCCTTCAGTGGCTCTTCCAGAAGTGTGTGTCTTACCATTCGATGTATCGCACCTTGCTCTTCATCAACGGTTGCCCCTTCTGTTCTCGATCTAACCAAACCCATAGAATCGAGCAGCCAAGCAAGTAACACATCCGGGTCTTTCGAACCGGTAGGCATTGGCTGCTCTACCAAGCGGATGCGGAACATACAACCACTTGGCGAAATTCAATGTGTAATAGGATTCTGTTTCAAACGCGACTCAGAAGACTCAATCAGAGATGGTTTGATAATTACGAGGAATCCTCATCATACCATTTTTTTTCATCTTTTTCATACCCGTCTTCTAATTCATTATTTTGAGAATCAACTTCGACTGAGGGAGTGATTTCGATTTGTGTTTGAGTTTTAGTTCCACTTGAGGTTACTGCCATAATCCCACCAATTACCAGGAAAAGTAACCCGCAACATAGGAAAGTTGGCCCTCCACATATTGCAGCAAGACCTCCTAAAAAGTCTCCAATCACTTCTTCAATATCTTCCCATCCTACTAAAACAACGTCGTGACTAGTTGTAATTGTATACTCAACACCATCTTCTAGTTTATCGATCATACCAAGATGCAACCACCCTTCGGGGTCATCTTCATGCCCATACGGCAAGGATCTACCTTCTACATCGATACACGTCTCTGCTTTCCACAATGCTTCACCGCCTTGTACTTCAAGCGTAAAATCATCACATCTAACTTCATCAGATACGAATACTGCAACAGAGTCTCCATTTCCGTCTTGAATGTGAATAAAACTGACTGTTTCACCTTGACTGTTTTCCAAATATATATCATCAGTAGGTCTCCATTTACCAGCATCGCCAATGGAACCTGCGCCTAGAACCATTACCAAAATACCGAGGACTATTCCAATTGCTCCGATACCTAGGGTGACCTTTGTGCCATTATTCATGACAATACGTGGAAAATTATCTATTTTAGTTTAAGCCATTTCTGCTCTTAAATCTAGCCAGTTATATTCGAATTTGGAAGTTTTCAGACCACTGAGGTGGTCTGCTAATCGCAATTCTCCCTCAGCAACTATACCTCTAGTTCTGAGCACTCCTAATGCTGAGTGAACCGCCGAACGTGACCTACCTAGATCCCTTGCAAGAGCGGCTTGGGAGCGAGGTGAATCAGAGCGAGTTAGACGGGCTACAACTGCCTGTTGTAATTCGGATAGTCCCACAGGGAGCATAGAAGCAGCCCGTGCATCATCGGTAACTCCAGTTCCGATTAGAATCTCAACCTGTGCGGGCGCGCCGGCGTAGTAACAGGTTCGTCCATTTACCGACATTGTAGTAACGGATTTCTCTGCGACCAGAACATCTAGATGATGCCGTAGAGTTCCATTTGCGGCATCCAGCCTTCGTTGCAACTCTCTAAAATGAATCCCCGGAGAGCGATTCAGAGTCGACATTATTCGGGCTCGAACTGGATTTTCCCAATTCTCTCTTGGTGCTGAAAGTGTACCTTGGGCAGCAGGAGGCACCATTGCCGGAACTAACGCTCCGATGCTCAAAGCCCCTCCAGCTAGAGCAATAACCCCGTCAACGACGATAGAACGCTTACTGCGCCACTGTTCTATCAACGCCATATCCTCTTTCCATGTCGTTCACCCTTTGAAGGATGCGGCTGTATGAATCAAACATGCATCGTTTTTGATGCGGTATGAAAATTGAACAAATTACCGATTATTCCGATTCAATCAATTCTTTGTGAGTCTTCATGTATGCAACCAACGGGCCTAGAAGTTTCCCACAAGTTCGGCCGTGGGAGGTTAATCTATAGGTCACCCGAATAGGAGGCCCTTCCTCCACAACTCTCTCCACCAATCCATGTTCTTGGCAGGTAGTTAATTTGTCCGAAAGGGTTCTCGAAGAAATTCCCCTGAGTAATGTGCGAAGTTCATTGAATCTACGATCACCTGCAATGTAAAGCGCTGCTAGAATCTCAATAGTCCATCGAGAAGAGAACATCTCAAAGGCATCTACTGCTGCATCTACCTCCCATCCTATGTCTACTTCGTCATCGTAATATGTAGCGAAAATTTTCCTTATCCCTCGACCACTTCTTTGAACCTCAATAATTGACTTTTGAACATAATCAAAGTCTTTCTCAGTCAAAATCATCGGTTGGCGGCTCATATGATACAGGTTACGCCCCACGTATTTAGTGTATAAAATGCACCTAAGTGCATCCACCACCTCTAATTGTTTGATATACGAGCGGTTGGTGGCTCAGTGTGAAAATTGCACCGAGATGCGAAATTACACCGGAGTTGAAAAGATGGATAAGTGGCTTGAAAATTGGGTTGAAGAAATAATGGAAAATTGGGAAGAAGAGGTGATTGCTTGAATTGGACGCATCTAAAGGGATTACTAATTCGTGGTATGGCGGCCGTTAAGGCTCCTTCCTGGTCACGCTATTCTACTTTGTAGAAAATTAGCTATTTGTGTAATTAGGCCTACGTCCTTGGATGAGTGCACTAAGTCCCTCAAGAGCGTCAGAGCTAGCAAAAATATCATCAAGACGCTCAAGTTCCAAGGCTAGACCTTGTTGGAGATTATCTTCAGTAACTACTGCATCATTGAGTAAATCGCTGGCCATTAAAAGAGCGATTGGTGCAGTTCTACTGAGGGATTTTAGTTGGCGAGATACCATCTTATCCTCAGCATCGAAACCTTCTGGGCAATCGCCGGCTAATAGTGCATCGATGTTTGAATCATTGTAGAAAGCAAGTGCGAATGCTGCTGCTGGGTGCGAACTATCAGTCGGACTTGCAGGATATTTGTTGCTTGGCTTACCAGAGTTAGAAATGGCTGATACGGTTTGTTCCACTTCGCTTGGATCTACAAGATGAGTTAGAAGCCCAAGTGCAGCTGCACTACTTGCATCTAGGAAATTACCAGCAAGAACGGCGAATCTAGCTGCCTCAATTCCACATATTCTAGGTGTCCGCTGGGTGCCTCCAAGTCCAGGGTAGATTCCGATACTAGTTTCTGGGAACCTAAATTGTGTTCGCCTTGTTCCCACTCGGTAATCACAAGCAAGTGCCAATTCTAATCCCCCTCCAAGCGCTAATCCTGTCGTGAGAGCAATTGTTGTCTTGTCTGAATTTTCTAATTTGTTCAGGACTTCATGACCGCGGGCTGTGAATTCGTAAATGTCGGGAAATGAGTCAGCCTGAATCTTATCGACAAAGAATTTGACATCGGCTCCCGCCACGAATGCTTTACCTGCTCCATCAAGCACTATTGTTTTGATATCCTCACGAGAGTTGAGAGAATCGAGCGCTTGACCTAATTGGTCGACGACAATTTCATTCAGGGCATTCATTGCTTCAGGTCTGTTTATTCTAACGGTGGCAACTTCGTCCTGAACATGAATGTCGACGTAATTGAATTCCAGAGGTTCAGTCAATTCAGCAAACCAATTCGGCAACTCGAATCCCGCCAAATCTGCGTAGGATTGAGCCATTGATACGGCCTCTGAAATTCCTATTCGATTTGCTATTTCGAAAGGCCCTAGAGCCCAACGTAGTCCTACTTTGGCCCCACGGTCAACATCTTCCATGGAACAGATTTCTTCGTCGACAATCTGGGCGGAGACTGCGAATACTTGACCCATTAATCGCTGGCGAATGATTGCCGCCGCCTCATCACTACATTCGGTATCCTCACCGATATCCCAGATTTCTCCTTCTTCCACCATCTTCCTAAGATTCGCTGCTCCGGTGTAGCGGGGGCAATGCAATTGTTCTGCTAGGTAATCTGTGGAATGTAAGGCGATAGGAGGTCCTGTCAAATTCATCAGAGCAAACGGTCCCATTCCTATTCGGAATGCCTTTTCTGCAACCGCATCAATTGCCGCTGCGCTAGCGACTCCTTCTTGCAACAACAAACAGGCTTCATTTAGCCAAGGAACAAAGAAACGGTTTACAACAAATCCAGGTCGATCTTTGCAGATGATTACAACCTTACCCATTGTTTTGCAATATTGTTCCACAGCATCCAGCGACTGTTTCGAAGTAGTTTCAGCGGGGATTATTTCGATTAGTCGATTTTTCGCTGGATGATAAAAGAAATGCAGACCAACGAAGCGATCTGGTCTACCAGTCGCTTCGGCAAGAGCATTCACGCTCAGTGAGGAGGTATTAGAAGCGAGAATTGTGTGTTCGTCGCATACCTCATCGAGGGTCGCGAACACAGCGGTTTTGATATCGAAGTCTTCGAAAACAGCCTCGATAACTAGGTCGGTGTCTTTGGCGACGTTTTCGGTTCCAACAACCCCTGCGATTCTAGCTTTTATTTGCTCTGCCTCAGTCTCCCGAAAGATTCGCCTTTCAATCGCTTCATCGAGAAAATTAGCAATAATCGATTGACCGCGTTCAACCCATTGTTCTTCTCGGTCAACCATCTGTACCTCGAATTGCTCCTGAGCAGATTTCTGGGCGATTCCTGAGCCCATGTTTCCAGCACCGACGATTGCCACACTTCCAATAGGTCGCATGGCTTGGCGACCAAAGACCTACCAATGAATCCACCGATTCCGGTCCTTCGGGCCGGCGATGTTGAATCAAAAATTACACCCAATCAACTATTATTACTGTCTCGTGTGGGTAGCCTATGCGACATACGCGGCGATTGCTAGCAATTGTATTACTCATCATGCTAATTTCATCAAGTCAGGTAGCTATCGCCAATAGCAACGGAAAATACAATTCATCTAGTGGCTGTAATTGTCATGGCAGTTCTCCAGATTCAACTTTAACCCCAACCCACAATTTTCCTTCAACTTACACACCAGGCCAACTTTACTCCCTAAATCTCGGAATGAGTGGAGGTGTCTCCGGCACAAAGGGAGGATTCAATCTTCTAGTATCAGATGGCACACTGTCAACTGGAATGGGTATCATGAATACCCAAGTTAATTCAGCAGGAAATCAAGGAACTCACCAATTCCCTGATTATAGAAGCTGGTCGCTGGAGTGGACTGCCCCTTCATCAGGATCAGGTACAGTAACATTCTCTCTTGCAGTTCTAGCAGCGAATGGTAATAGTAATCAATACGGCGACGGATGGGCGACAATAACATTCCAATCTAGTGAAGATTCAGGTTCGACGAATACACCTCCAGAGGCTTCTTCTGTTTGGTTCGTACCTAGCGAACCAACGAAGGCTACAGGATTGGCTATGGATTACACATACTATGATGCTGATGGAGATTCAGAACAAGGGACTCAAATACGCTGGAAATTAGATGGAAATAATGTCGGTGCTTTTGATGACCAAAAGTCAGTTTCTCAAAGTTGGTTATCAAAGGGTCAACAATGGACCTGCACTGTTACTGTAAAAGATGGAACAGATCAGGGAACTCCCATAACAATTGGTCCAGTTACAATAAACAACACACTTCCAATTGCAAGAAATCTCGAAATTATCCCAGAAAACCCAGTGGATACAGATGAATTAGAATTGGATTATGACTACTTTGATTTGGATGGTGAGCCGCAACAAGGTACTGAGATTAGATGGTACTTGGACGGGGCTAGGATTCCGGAATTGGACGACTCAAGTAGCGTATCCTCGCTGATGATTCGCAGCGGTGATGAATGGGAAGCCTCGGTTAGACCCAACGATGGTGACGAATTTGGTGAAGTTGTTTATTCAGGATTAGTCGTCATAGGTTCATCGAATAACCCGCCTGTTGCATCGATATATGTTTCACCAGATGGCAATGCACTAACCGATGATGCCCTACAAGCTAATGTCGGATGGACTGATCCTGATGGAGATCAAATACAATCAACCGAAATACGTTGGTTTAGAGATG
>DAOJ01000064.1:0-2370 GCA_002502365.1 Euryarchaeota archaeon UBA106 | reverse complement strand
GATGGCTTGCTTTGGTCGAATTGGGTAGAAAGTGATCCTCTAGAGATATTCAATACACCTCCAGAGATCTACTCAGTTGAGATGTTGCCAGAAGGAAATCTGACAACTTCAGTCAATCTAACTGTGGAATGGGAGTATTTTGATTTGGACAATGATCCAGAGATGAATACTCAAATTCGCTGGTGGATCGATGGTGAATGGGTTCGCGAATACGATGGTTTGACAGAAATTCCTGCCTCTGAGACAATAAGAGATCAGAGTTGGTCAGTACAGGTTGTTCCAGGTGATGGAGAAGATCTAGGAGTTTCGATGAAAACACCATCTAGGCAGATTGAAAACGGCGCACCTGGGAATATGCAAGTCGTTCTTGGTAATGGAGAATCTGGATTTACAGGGGGACCAAGCGATATGCCCTCTCCTCCAGGTATACCAGCAGATTCACTGGTTCCCTTGGTAGTTCATGCCTCAGCAACAGATCTAGATTCTGAGCCAGTATCTTTCGATATTTCTTGGACTCGTAATGGATTTACAGTTCCGGAATTAGATGGTGAATTGTTGGTACCAGCTGAAAGGCTAGAGCCAGGACAAACATGGCAAGTCAGTGTTACAGCAAACGACCCTTGGGGCCTATCTTCGACAATGATATCGGAAATAACAATCGCCAACATTCCTCCAACCGCACTACCTTCAATTTCTCCTGAACCTCCGATTCCAGGAGCATTCACAACTCTTGATGCATCGTTGTCACAAGACCTCGATGGCCAAATTATCAATTATATGTGGGACGTAAATGGTGTTAGTTTAATGGGGGAAATAGCAAATATTCAATTAGGTTCTGGATCTCATACAGTAGTTCTAACTGTAGTAGATGACATGGGTGATACAGGAACTAGTGTTTCATACATTAATTTCGGTGATGTAGCAACTGTAACAGGTTTGTCAGCTTCCCTTTCAGGTAGTAATATCGAACTATCTTGGGGATATTCTGGAGAAGATACGATTTTCCGAATTTATCGTTCAACTAGTATGTTCACCTCAGTTGGGCATGGCGAATATGGTGAGCCATTAATCATAGATTTGCAGGCAGTTGGAGAAACAAATGAATTTTCATGGAGTGAAGAAGCTCCTGTTGCTTCCAACTTATATTATGCAGTAACGGTTGAGGTCAAAGGATATGAGGTACTTTGGCTCTATGATACAGAAAATACTGCAACTGTGGATGCCTCTGATGCACCTAATTCGATAGATACAGAACCAACAGGTTCGCTTCCTTCTATGTCATTGCCAATTACGATTTTAATGCTCTTAATTGGTATTGTTAGTATTGGACTGACAATGTTTTCCAGAAGGAGGGATGTATGATGCGAGGAAGAACTCTAGCCTTGGTCACCATCACCTTGATTTTTGTTGCCAGTCAAGGAACAGTTGCCAATCCTGGTGGTGAAGGGAATGGAAATAGAGACTACGTATGCGGTGGCTCGTGCCATGGAGATCCTGGACTTAATGCACCCTCTTCTGCGACAATTTCAGTTTCTTCTGGAAATACTGCATATACAGGAACCGCATATCAATTTGACACAATAATTGAAATTGATACGATTTCACATTCAAGACTACTAGGTGTCTTCCTGCTTTCTTCAACCAATGGAAATGGAGACAATCCAGAAGATCATGGCTGGAATATTATTCAAGACCCCTCGGGAACGACCGTAAATTATGTTGAAGTTTCTGTTCCTTATGATGGAGTCGTGAAACTAAGTTGGGTTCTAACCGCTCCCGAAGAAACAGGGTATGAGGAACTAATTGTCGCGATTCATCATGGTGCTGGATACGAAGGTCTTGCATACCTAGGAGTATCAGAACCACATACAATTGAAATCAATCAAGTTCCAGAAAATTTACCGGGATTTGCTCTAGATTGGAGCGCTCCAAACTATAGGGTAACCGGAGATATTTCTCCAGTTAATATCCAGACTCAAAACGCGACAAATATTTCCGTAGAATGGAAATTAGAGGGAGAATCACTTTCCCATCCGGCTTCCGTTGAAGCGAATGGAGAAGACGATTGGTTGGTATATCTTCCAGCAACTATGGGTGACACTAGAATTGTCTATCGCGTTACTACCTCAAATGGTGATTTCGATGTAATCCAGCCTTGGCTGACGATGGGAACAATTCCNNAACGACTGTAAATTATGTTGAAGTTTCTGTACCTTATGATGGAGTCGTGAAGCTAAGTTGGGTTCTAACCGCTCCCGAAGAAACAGGATCTGAGGAACTAATTGTCGCAATTCATCACGGTGCTGGATACGGAGGTCTAGCATACCTAGGAGTATCAGAACCACATACAATTGAAATCAATCAAGTTCC
>DAOJ01000056.1 GCA_002502365.1 Euryarchaeota archaeon UBA106 | reverse complement strand
ACGCCATATTGTCTTTGATTTAGGGGATTCCGGCCTTGAATACAAGGCTGGTGATGCCCTAGGTGTAATTCCAAGATGTCCACCAGAATTAGTAGACGCATTGTTGTCTTCTGCCAACTTCAGCGGAGAGGAGATGGTCGAGACCCATCTCGGAGAGGCTACACTCAGAGATGCCTTGACTGACCATCTAGAGATTCATCGAATTTCGAAGAAGTGGATACAAAATTTGGGTAATAGAATAGGCGGAGAAGCACCGGTGGAAATACGAATTTCTAGAAGACAAAGAGTCTCAACTGACGATGGCTCGCTTGTACTAGATTGGACTGGAACAGGAGAGGGAGAAGATGTCCCTGAAGGTTACGAAGAAATTGGTGCTGCTTGTGATCCCGCCGAAGCTCTATGGAGAGATTTGACCAGCAATGCAGATTCGATGGAAGATTATATTTGGTCTCGAGACTATATCGATGCTATGAATGACTTTGGTCATATCGGATTTACTGCACAACAATTAGTAGATGGTATGGATAGGCTGAAGCCTCGTCTTTATTCCATCGCTAGTAGTCCTGAGCACGAACTAGGAACTGTACATTTGACAGTTGGAATTGTAAGATACTCTCATCATGATCGAGATCGAACAGGTTTGTGTACAGGTTTCCTTGCTGACCGATGTGGAGTAGATGAAACAGAAATTGGCGTTTTTATGTCGCCAACTCGATCATTCATTTTACCCGAGGATGGAAATACAGACTGTATAATGGTCGGGCCTGGAACTGGAATTGCTCCTTTCCGCGCATATCTGCAACAGCGAGATATAAACGGTGACAAGGGAAGAAATTGGCTTTTCTTCGGTGACTGGACAGAAGACGGTGAATACTACTATCGTGATGAAATGGAAGACTGGAAAGAGCGAGGAGTTCTAGATCGTCACGACCTCGCTTGGAGCCGAGATGGGGCTGAGAAAGTGTATGTGCAACATTTGATGGCAAAGCACGGTGAAGAAATCTGGAATTGGATTGATGGCGGTGCATATTTCTACATCTGTGGAGATAAGAATTACATGGCAAAAGATGTGCATTCAACATTAATCGATATATGTTCAGAACATGGTAATATGTCGCCAGAAGAGGCAAAGGAATTTGTTGAAGTTGGAATGATGAAAACCGACAAGAGATATTTGCGAGACGTCTATTGATTCGCAGTTTTTGCTCATCTCGACCGCCAATGGCGGTCGCCGAACTCTACATAGGATTCAACCTACAGCGAGGATTGATGTTCCGCAGGGTGCTGATTGCCAATCGAGGCGAGATAGCCTTGCGAATATTGCGTTCATTGAGAACATTAGGAATCGAGGCGGTAGTGATTCACGGTCGTGAAGATAGACTCACAACACCAGTTCGTCTGGCTGATGAAGCGATTCATATTGCCCGAGATGATCCCTTAGCATCCTACTTAGACATCGAGGCAATTGTATCTGCTGCAAAAGAGGTAGGAGCTGACGCAGTACACCCTGGGTATGGTTTCCTTGCAGAAAATCCGATTTTCGCGGAACGTCTGGCAGAAGAAGGAATTACTTTTATCGGGCCAAGCCCGCAAGTATTGCGGGTTTTAGGCGACAAAATTACCGCTAGAGAAACTATGTCCAAGGCCGGCTTACCAATTGCCAAAGGTTCTCCTGGGCCGGTTTCCGATCCAACGGAAGCGGCTGCAATTGCCGATGATATCGGCTTCCCAGTTATCATCAAGGCGGCCGCTGGCGGTGGTGGAATCGGTATGCAAGTGGTAGATTCTGCCGATGAATTCGAATCGGCACTGAATCTTTGTCAAGGCCGAGCCCTCTCAGCCTTCGGTGATGATAGAGTATTTCTTGAGAAATTCATCGAAGGCGCTCAACACGTTGAGTTTCAAGTCCTTGGAGATGGTGAAGACGCTATCCATTTTGGTGAGAGATTCTGTTCGATTCAGCGCCGTCACCAAAAAATCTTGGAAGAAGGCCCCTGGCTTTCTGAAGAAGTTAGAGCCAATATAGGCGCACGCGTTGTAGCAGGGGCCAAGGCTGTCGGTTACAAGGGACTAGCAACTTTCGAATTCCTTAGGGATTCTCATGGGGAGTTCTACTTCCTCGAAGTTAACCCTCGAGTTCAGGTGGAGCATACTGTTACGGAAATGATTACTGGGCACGACCTAGTATCTCTTGGAATTAGAGTGGCCTCTGGGGAAAGTCTTCCACTTTCACAAGAGGAAATTCAGATTTCAGGACATGCAATCCAAGCCCGACTCAATGCCGAAGATCCGAGAACGTTGGAACCATCCCCTGGTCGACTTTGGGAATGTCATTGGCCTGCTGGTCCAGGTGTTAGGGTGGACACACATGCTCACACAGGATATGATATGCCTCCATCTTTCGACTCCTTACTCGCTAAACTAATCGTTTGGGGAAGTGATAGGAATGAGGCAATTAGTAGGCTTGATGCTGCCCTCGCGGAGACTATGATTTTAGGAGTTGAAACACTCATTCCTTTACATAGAGCAATACTTTCAGAAGAAGACTTCCGAAACAGAGATGTTACAATCAGGTATCTTGAGGACCATCCGAACTTACTAAATTGAGGTGATTAAATATGGACATGGTAATCGTTGGTTCGATAGGATATGACGATATCCAAACCCCAGAAGCCAGTGGTTCAGACCTTTTGGGAGGGGCTGCTGTATACTCAGGACTTGCGGCGTCCTTTCACCTCAGAACAATGAATGAAGAACCAACCAAGGTGGGTTTGGTTGGAGTTGTTGGTGATGATTTTGCAGTTTATGACCAGATGATTTTAGAGAAGGCTGGATTAAATTTGGCTGGAGTAGTTCGCGCAGAGGGAGAAACTTTTCGATGGGCAGGAAAGTATGAGGGCGCAATGGAATCTGTGGAAACATTAGCAACCGAAGTAAATGTTTTAGGAGATTTCAAACCTATTTTACCAGAAGTTTGGGATAATCCCCAAGTATTGTTCTGTGCAAGTACTCATCCTGCATCTCAGCTTGCTGTTTTAGATCAATGCCCAGGGGCTCAATTAACAGTCTTGGACACTTTCATGTTGTGGATTGAAACTGAGTTTGAGACACTTAGTGAGGCAATGAGGAAAGTCGATGTAGTGGTGATAAATGAACAAGAGGTTTGTTCTATAGCAGGTGATGAAATTTTACCACGGGCTATGAAATCAATAATCTCCGGTGAAGCCTTACATGGTGGTTTGGGCGCTGGCCCCGGCCCTCGCTGTTTAATTGCAAAAAGGGGAAGTGGAGGTGTTCTAGCCATGCTTCCATTTGGTACTCTAGCAATGCCCGCTTATCCTATCAGTGAGATAATTGACCCAACCGGATGTGGTGATTCTTTTGCTGGGTCATTTTTGGCTTACCTCGCTGGAAGGCCCGGAGTATTGACTGATATTGAAGCGATTAGGAATGCTCTGGTTCATGCTACAGTCACCTCATCCTTTACCTTAGAAGGAATAGGCACCTCTGGAATCGCTTCTATCGATCGTGGCTCATATCATGCAAGAGTAGATCGATATCGAAGAATCGCTGGAATTAAGTGAAAATTCACTTTAATTGACGAATTCCTGGTAATCTTCCATCGCCTTTCTGAGTTGTTGGTCTCAGTTGAGAAAACCGCAATCCTTCACTTCGAGATTTGCTGGTTGCTTCTCGTTCTTCCCCGGAGGAGACTCTAGAAACTACACTATCGAGAGCATCCCTAGCCGAGGATGGTCCAGCATTTGTCATGCCCTCTTTGGCTCTACTTACAACATCTGCCTGGTGATCTTGATCAGAGCGTAATCTCAGTAATTGACTTGTTCTGAATCGATTCACTTCTCCCTGGCTTCTGCCATCTTCATCTCCATAAACATCGGCGTATTCCTTTCTAGGCTGAGTTGGAGATAGTAGTGAAGCTAACCAATTTTGTTTCTTTGGACTTCCAACAGAACTTCTAACCCTGCCGCTAGTCATACTGTTTGCTAACTTTGACACTGCAGGGAACTCTTCACCAAAATTTTCTGGTTCAGTGGTTGGTGCCGATAACATTCGCTTTTCATTTTCGCTTTGCCAAGCGGAATGAGCCTTTGCCGTCTTTACTAAACCGGGTTTACATTCTTCACGAACCGCAGATTCAGTTGGGGTTGGAAGGCTTCTACTTGCGTTGCTATAGGGCTGAGAATTTCCATGTTTGGATTGAGCAGAGCGAATCATTTCCGAACTAGATAATGGTCTATTTGGAGTAGATATAGTAGGAGGTGAATAGGTTGTCGAAGCATGGGTTCCAGCCAATTCACTTTGGTTAGTATACTGCCCTCTGTTAATCTCATTGAAGTCCAATGTTGATTCAGGTTCGGAGTAAACGGTAGAGATTGCAGTTGTGGTTGGAGAATCAATATCAAACATTCCACCTTCTCCAAACATATCGAAGGACTCGAGTGCATCAGATACTGCCTCTCCGATTCTATCTTCTTGAGAATTTCCAGATTCTTTCTCACGGTACCAATCAGGAGATTCTTGACGCCCCCATGCTCTCTCATACGCTGATGGTGTGTCTATTGAGTTGCTGGGCTGAGTGGATTCGAATGATGGTGTGATAACGGGTTCTATAGCCTCGAGTGAGGCGAAAATCCCTCCTTCTTGAGCTACTGTATCTCCAAACTGACTTACTGATGGGGCCGAATTCAAGGGAGTTGTTACAGTCATTTCTTGGTGGCCAATCGACGCAGTAATAGGTTCTGATTGATAACTTGAAGGCTCGAAGTTTTCCATATTCTGAGGAGCAGCAATCAATGCCTTTGGCTGATCTTCCGCCAATATTTTCTCTCTTTCTAGTTCTAATTCTCTAAGACCCGCTTTTGCCTCTTCTATAGAAGAGCCATGCATCACTCTATCCACCATCATGCATAACCGAAGTAATTCGGATTGGGTTCCAGTGACGAGATGTTTGTCTCCAGCATTTGTCTCAATTGAAAGAACGGGAGTTTTCATTGTAAAATATCCCAAGATCGAGAGCCCACCTGTTGCAGCTATGGCTAAACCAAGTGGAGGAGTAATTATCGTAGCCCCCACCCATACCCCCACTGCTCCAATCGTAAGGAAGCTATTTGGTAGTCTTGCAACATTTATATTTCTCAAGGTCGAGATATTTGAGAGGTTGACCCTTATGCCGTATCCTGAATAGTCTTCAAATGTCAACTGCCTCTCAGTGAGGATTCCGCAAAATCTCCCACTTATGCCGACCAGATTTAGGTTATCGAATAGCTCCGACTCTCCTTCATCCAGTCGGGCATTACGCCCGGCTGAGTACATCCCATTTGTCCGAGCGCCTCTTCGAGGCTATAACTGCTCGGGAAGGTGACCAGCATTTCGACCCTCTTGTGCGTGCGAATTGGGAGAGCCGAGTGGTTGATTTTATTGATTTCAAAATCAGTCGATTAAGATCTGGATATTGATTCTACACTTCCAATAATTCTCATTGGAGATGCGTCTAATTGGGTGATTAATATTCTAGGTGCCCCTTCATTCCTAATCCACAGAGGAGTTTCCCATTCGACTGAATAATTCTCTGCATCCACTCCGGTTATTCTACCTACAACAAATTGTAAATCCACCGCTGCATGAATTACATCTTCAACAGAAAGGTCTCTCTTTTGGAAGGGTGATTTATCTATTTTAATTATTGATTTTTCATGTCGGATTAAAGCCTCAGATTCAGTATGAATAATCATACATCCTCGGTGTAATGCTTCCTCCCTTAGATTCCTCAAAGCGACTCCAACTCGGTCACCTGCGATAGCTGTATCAACATCATCATCCATGACTTGTAATGATCTAACTACTCCTTCCTCATTGGCTGGTAGAATGACAACATCATCATGCTTGTTGACCGAACCTGATTGAACATATCCAATGGCGACTAATCCGACTCCTTTGACATTGAAATGTTGATCAATTGGTAATACTAAACTAGCCGCAGAATCAAATGAATCTGAAGAATCCAGATGTGAGAAAATTTCCTCTCTTAAATCGTGTAAATCTGGCATACTTTCGTAAAGATTCCAATTATCCAGACCAGCTTGAGATAGAATCATTTTGACTTGTTGAGAATCAACCCAATCTCCTTCTTTTGGATTGATTATTGCCAGTCCTCGTTCAATCCCCGCGGAGCCGAAAGAGACAAGAATTTCGCCAATAGAGGCATCAACTTTGGAAATTTCAACAATTCCCATTTCTGCAACGTTTAGAACTGAAAGAAGAGGCCTGATTCTCTCAGGATGTCTAAGTGGCCTCAAAAGAGATATAACACAGGTTTCTTCATTTCTCTGTTCCTTGTAGACATATGATTCAATGTCTCTAACATCGTTAGACTTTGCCAGAGATTTCGCGAGTTCTTCGCTGCCGACAAAGGCTACATTTAGTACTGGCATGAGGGAAGCGGAGAGCGATTTACTCATCAAAGGTCCGATTTATGGTGATGTAGAAGTTTTCAAAAGAAACGAGTCTTTTGTCGATATTATGTCAGAGGACGCTGATGAGAGACCTCCGGTGATTAAATTGCAAAATGAAAGTAAGGATAGAAGTTTAGGAAGTTTAGCACATATTTTGGGCCCATTAGTTGGATTCCTTGCACCGGTTCTAATTTATGCGACTTACAATGGCGATGATGAATTTCTAAAATCACATATAAGAGAAGCAACCAATGCTTCGCTAACTTTCCTGATTGCAGCAATTGTTCACAGTTTTTTGTTTGTAATCTTAATTGGCTGCCTCACCTTCCCGGTTCATTGGTTGATGTATATTATTTGGGCTATTAATGCAAACTCTGCTCTCAACGCAGGTCAAGAGTACAATTATCCGCTTACGATTAGATTCATTTCCTAATCAACGCATTGCATCTCTTGCTCTTTGTGCTGAATCCCAGAATTCTTTCTCCTCTTCAGAAGTTGGATTAAACTGTGGTACCTCTACTGGTCGCATTGAATCATCTATCGCAACCATAAAGAAGAACCCTGAACAAATTTCTTCAGGGTCCCAATTCGAACGTGTCATTCTGCAAGACCGTACCAATACTCCGACAGTCCTTCGACTAGTCCAAACAACTCTTGCGATAGTTCTGATTACATCACCCTGGTAAGCCGGGCGTTTGAATTTCAGAGCATCAACAGATACAGTTACGAATTCGTTGTGGGCAAATTGGCTAGCTGCCATCCCTGCTGCAGTGTCCATTATTGACATCAATCGGCCCCCAAACAGGGTGTCGAGCGCATTTGTATCCCCTGGAAACACTTCATTCAGTAGCACAACGGGTTCGGAGGAGCGCGGTTCAGACATCTCTCTCACGATACTCCGGACACTCACCCTCCTTGAATCCCACCACATAAATTCAGGTTGATGAAGGGATTATTCAACCGTTGAAGTCAAGCCCTACTGTGGGTTCGGCAATATGTGAGCGTAACCAAGTTGGTCTGGAACCCGGTGGTTTTTGAAGACCCAAACGGTGGGAAAATTTGCCTCTGGCCACATCTTCCTTGTGTTAGGATGCCTGCTTCCCTTAGAACAAGAGAGCATTGGGATGGATTGGCTCTTTTGGCTTCAGAGGAAGAAATAAATGGATGGCCACAAGAAGAAAAAGAAGACCAGGATAGTCCAGGTGTGCATGTTTCTGCAGCCTTGGCATCGGGAACAGTCCTCGGAAGACTTCTAGAAGATCTCACAATTTACGAGATAGATGGACCAAGCATCCCTGATCCTGAACCTATGCGTTTACTTCATCATGCAAAAAATGCTAGAGGCGGGATACCTGTTTTTGCCCTTGAACCCTCAATGGAGGATGAGCCCTGGGTTGATTGGATGACTAAAGCAGCAGATGAACAGGTAACACTTAGTTCACTTATTTCAAGCATCACAATCGGTAGACGTTGGAAGAGGTTACGTAGCCAAAATGTAAGTCGAGTTGATTCCGCTAAGGGAGTTGACACTGAGCTGGGTGCGGCCGCCGCCTCTTGTGCAACTTGGTGGCAGGAAGAAAATAAGGGCCTGAGTACTAATTTAATCGAGACTCGGTCATCGCGGATGGTTGCTAGAATGAGAGGGGCTTTAGAAAATCTTAGAGAGAGTAGGGTTGACGAAACGGATGCTACAGGACCAACTCTGCTGGTTCCCGTTCACCAACCAAGAATGACTTCTTTACTGAAGGCCCTCCAGGAATGTCCGGATGCAGAATCAATGACGATGATGGAACAACAGGAGGATTAGTTTTGGAAGAAGATACCAGAATCAAAGTTAATGTTGAGACACAGACATTTCGATTTATTCCAGGCATTCCAATTAACCATGATGATGCGGTTAAACTCGCCAAGGGAATAAAGTCAGGCCCGTGGGTAGTAATCAGCCACAAGGAACCGCGAGCGACCTTTGTCATTGAGGAATCGGGTAGCGTTTTAGTCCATGGAATAGCTAGGTTAGAAGTTGCTCGGTTAGTAATGCAAGAACTTCTTCTAAGCCTCGGAATGTCGGAAGACGGATTACACTCTGAAGTAGGAGATATGTTAGTCAGTTTCTCATTTGGCCGAGCGGTGATGCTTGATCTCGCAGCAGCGCGCTTTACTGATGTCAAGAAGGATGAGAGAGTTGGCTGTATTAGAGTCGATGCAAATCGACATAACTGCAGTCTATTGGTATTCAATAACGGCCATGGAGTAGTCATCGGGCAATCTTCCAAACGGGTTGCGGAAATGGCCGTTCGTCATTGGGCTGCACAATTTGATGAGGAAGGCGCATTGGCATGAGTTTCATTGTCGACGGACGCTGGCAAGGTCCAGTAGTCGACCAACACATTCACCTTGATACTTCCAATCGATATTTATCAGCGATAGACGAATTTGTAAAGACCGGAGGAACCGGGATAGTTCTGGTTCACAAACCGAATTTTTCTGGAAAACTTCCGGTTGACAAAGACGGCTATCGAAAAGCGTATTCCGAGACTATTTCGATGGCCGAAGAGGTCCGGAAAAAATTCGCCATAACTGTAGGATTGGCACTAGGGCCACATCCGGTGGTGTGGGAGAAACAAATATCTGATTTAGGTATAGAAAAAAGTACTGAATTACACCTAGATTCGATTGACCTTGCTCTAGATCTAATCGAACAAGGAAAGGCACACTGCCTCGGTGAGGTAGGAAGGCCACATTACCAAGTAAATGAGCAAACTTGGCGTCATGCTAATGAAAATCTAACCCAGATAATGGCTGAGGCAGGGTCCGCGAAAGTCCCTATTCAATTGCATGTTGAAGATGCAGGTGCCCAAACTTACTCTGAATTGTCACAAATGGCCATCAAAGCGGGCCTTCCTCTTGAGAAGGCGATTAGACACTATGCACCTGCAAATATCTCTAGTGAATTCACGCATGGTTTATCTTGCACAGTAAGTGTTGGTAGAGGGAGTATACAAGGAATAATCTCCAGTCATACAAATGCATCTGCTCCATGGGGTATGGAAACTGATTTTC
This sequence comes from Euryarchaeota archaeon UBA106, assembly GCA_002502365.1. Taxonomy (GTDB): domain Archaea; phylum Thermoplasmatota; class Poseidoniia; order Poseidoniales; family Thalassarchaeaceae; genus MGIIb-O1. The sequence goes on along the minus strand of DAOJ01000056.1, from coordinate 7,898 downwards.
TAGATGACCCGCGAAGGCCAGGTGCTGTTCTTGGACCGAAAACAATTCCTAAAAGAACCAATGAATTATGCTCTTCCTTAATGGCTGAGTACAGTTCAGACGAAGTAGAAAATATTCTACTAAAAATCCACTCAGAATGGCCAAGTCAATTGTATGGTATAGAATTTTAATTCCAATCAAATGGAGATTTTAGTTTTGGCGTGAAGGTAAAAAATCCTCCAATTACAAACAGAATCAATGATCCAAAGAATAGTTGAAGATCACCCAAAGGTAGATTGTAACCAATTACTTCACACACCATCTTCCAAAGTGGAACATTGATTGGTAAAAAGATGAATAACATCGCTATACCGAACCTCTGCCTTAGAAGCATAAGTAGCCGAAACGCCCTTCCTTTTTGAAATTCAGCGACCTCTGACGCTTAGTTAGCACACCGAATCGGTCAAAGACTAGTCCTCAATCGGCGGGTTGCGCGTTCGTGGTGTAGGGGTAGCACAAGAGGTTTCCAACCTCTTTGCCCGGGTTCAAATCCCGGCGAGCGCACCAACAAATTCTGAATACGATCGTGCAGACCGTAGGTCTGCACGGCAGTGAAGCATTCATAGGTCAAATAGAGGGGGCTGATTCAATGACAAAGGCGATGGCGGCGGGAATTGCCCGAGATTCCTCCGATACAGAGGACGAAGTGCAGATTGTCGGTCGCCAAATCTGGAGAATAGTTCCTTACGTAACGAAATATTGGCAGAGAGCTATAGGCGGTTTAATCGCAAATATGGGTGCTCGCGCTTTTGACCTAATCCCATTTATCGCAATTGGAATGGCTGCCGATTATTACAATCCCGATAATCCTCAATTTACCAATAATCAGATTGACAGTTTTGTGTCTTCAGATTTGTTACCCGAAATTGGGCCAATAGGTTCTGCAGAGATCGGTTTTGCACTTCTTATCCTTCTTTCATTCACCGCATTGGCGATTTTTCAAGGACTTAGTAACCAACTATGGCAATCAGTTGCTTACAAAGCTCAGCACGATATTAGAATGGACGCCACAAAATCACTTATGGAAATGGAAGCCTCATATTTTGAGACCAGACAAACTGGTAATTTGATGTCTGTGTTATCTGCAGATGTAGCTCAACTTGAGGATATAATATCTGATTCAAGTACAAGTATAATCAGAATTTTTACAACTTTTGCAACCGCTTTTGCTATTTTGTTTTGGATGTCACCGACACTTTGTATGATTCTTTTTGCTCCATTGGTTCTAATCATACCAATGGTAATCTGGTTCTCCACAAGGGTTCAGAGGAGATATAGAAAACAACGTGAGAGTACCGGCGGGATTGTCGCGATTTTGGAAAATGTACTATCAGGAATAACTGTAGTACAAGCCTACAATGCCACATCTTTTGAGATGAATCGGATTGATGGGCAGAGCGGGGATTATAGAGATCAGGCAATATCTGCAGCATTTATTCGCAATCGTTTCATTCCTGGAATATATGTGGTTGCAGGAGTTTCCTTCGGTCTGTTAGTTTCTGCTGGAGGTTGGGTTATGAATTCTGGAGAAATCAGCGTTGGACAATTCGTTACTTTCCTATTGATTTCTACGAGGATGACAATGCCTATGTTCATTCTAGGAATGTTGCTTAATCAATTACAAAGGGGAGAAGCAGCCTCTCGAAGAGTATTCGCAATTATCGACCTTGAACCATCAATTTCAGATTTGGAAGGCTCTGAGGACTTAGAAGAACCAATAACATCTATTTCGTTTGATTCGGTTACTTTCGCATATCCAAGTACGAATGTTAACGTCGTAAACGATGTCTCTTTCGAGGTTCAGTCAGGTGGATTCCTTGGCATAATGGGTCACACTGGTGCAGGAAAGTCAACAATTCTAAAATTAGTTGAGAAATTTTACCAACCTCAAGAAGGAGAAGTAAGAATTAATGGAAGAAACATTTCAGACTTCACAATCCATTCTGTTCGCTCACGAATTGGATTTGTCAGCCAAGACCCATTCCTTTTCTTTGGGACTGTGAAAGATAACGTGGCATATGCTCGCGATGCAACTGAAGAGGAAGTTAAGTTAGCGCTAGAAACTGCAGGAGCGTGGGAATTTGTTGATGAAATGGAAGAAGGAATGGACACTATGGTTGGTGATAGAGGAGTCAGACTTTCAGGTGGTCAGCGTGCTAGAATTAGCCTTGCTCGAGCACTCCTAATGAATCCTGATGTTTTGATTCTAGACGAGGCTAGCGCTGCTCTAGATGCAGAAACAGAGAAGCGAATACAGCAATCTCTTTTCGGCGGAGGAAATGGTTCCAACGGTAAGAAGAGAATCACCATCGGTGTAGCCCATAGGTTAGCAACAATCCGTAACGCGGACGAGATTATTTCGATGGTAGATGGTGCAATTGTGGAACGTGGCACACACTCTGAACTTCTCGGAAATGATAGTGTTTATGCCTCCCAATGGGCGATTCAAACCGGCCAGATTCAAACAGAGGATTGAGTATGACCATAGAATGGGTCCCCGTTACACCGGGGCGAGCCATTGTTGGTAGTGATAATCGCTCAATATTATTTGGTGGAGTAGGGCCAAAACATATGATTGAGATAAATTATTCATTTTCGATATCCAAGAATCCGGTTGCAATTGCCGATGCTGAAAAGTTAATTGAAGATAAAGAGGCTCAATTGTGTTCAGAATCCGAATGGGAATTGGCTTACCAAAAAGGACTAATTTATGGCGGCCAAGAGTTGGAGAAACTTTCCGATAGATGTAACGGAAATTATTGGGGAAAGTCACTGGATGGCAGACCTTACTGGGTGGATGACTGGTCATTCCGAATAACCAAGCAATGGTCTTCAGGTAAGCCAGAAACTAAACTAATTGCAAGAGATTCAGAGGAATCAAAATTTGCTCGGTTAGTTCGATATCAGGATGATCAATACTACAATCAGAATCCAAAGACTCTACCAAAAACTAGAGACATCGTAGTTCTGCTCAAAGAAGAATTTCTAATTGCTTTTTTTATCGGAATTATTCCTTCTTTTGTCTGGGCTTACTTCAATGCAAGCCCTGGTTATATTCGGTCAGGATGGCCTGGACTTGTTTTTGGTGGGATAATCTTAGGTCTATTTTCAATGATTTTTTGGCGTCCAAGAACAACTTCATTTAGACTTGGAAGAAATTGTGGTAAAGTCAAAGAAAATAGGAAAAAATTACTGTGACATAATCAAATTGTATCTACAGAATTCATCATCATCTTGAGATTCAACTCTACGAATTAATACTCCACTTTCTGAATTGTACTTTTCATTTAGAGCCCCCTCAATTATTCCATCATCAAGTGCCCATAGGGGCAATGAATCAGAGTCTTTGGATTGATTTGACAATTCTACTTTGATGTGGAAATCTGGATCTAAATCATAAGAAAGTTTGCCAAGTCCAGCATATTCCCACCAATCCATCATTTCATTTAAAAATTCAATATTTCCATCAATATCTTTCAGGCTAAAGGCTAATTCTTGACCAATCCTATTACCGACTTGGCGGAGAAGTGAGGTCAAATCAATTCCAAACGCAGCGAGGCTTTGCACTCCACCAGTTTCTAGAGTTCTTCTAGCCTCACTAACCTCTAATCCAGATGCCATAAATGCATCTGGATTAAATGGGGTATCAGTTTCTGGTAAATTGTCATTTATTTCCAAAACCTCTCTAATTTTTTCTAAGAAAGACATGCTATCAAGCGTAAGCTTTAGAGGATCAACAATCTTTTCTTCAGTAAATCTCTTTGAGGCAGTTTCGAATGGAATCGCTTCTTCCCATATTGCATCAATTAGGTTGAGTTGAGATTCTGCGAAGGTTTCGGACTCGACAAAAAGTGCAGCATCCTCTTTACCTCTTCCAACAGGGTTATCCTCCATGGTAAGATATTGAATAACCTCAGATGAATCAACAACAGCTCCTTGAGCATCTAAATCATCCGAGTGTTTAACCTCAATCATGTCGTTTAACTCATTGTAAAATCTGGTAGTTCTTCTGTCCAGTTGGGCAAGTACACGGATAACAATTCCTCGTTCTGATGCGGAATTAACTTCTGCCAAAGCTGGATTTCTACATAATTGAAGAATTCCAAATTTACCCAAAACCAAAGTTAGACTTTCTTCAGCATCCTCGGCCATCTTCTCGACTCGTTTCAATATGTGTACCCTTTCTTTGAGTACTGCGAATTTCGGTTCATCAAGTTGACTTTCGCCCTTGAACGAAGTAGTTTGCTTTCCGGCGATTAAATTTTGATAACTCTCCTCCATGCGACTTAGTTGCTCTTTGTTGATTTCGATTAAGTGAGAAACAACTTCGTTTATTGGAGGGCTGGAGAACCTCATTGGCCGATCAGCGGTCGAGGTAACGATACCTATTCTCTGTAATTTTTCCAGAGAATTATATGCATCAAGTCTAGTTGTAGCAATTTTTTTTGCTATTTCGCTTGCTTTCATATTGGGGCTATCGGATAGCACCATCACGGTATTCACTTCTCTTTCAGAGAGACCAGCGTCCATGAGTAAGCGTTCCCAACTCATTGTATCAACTCGTTACACTACTGAGTGAGCGAAGAATTTTTGCTACATGTTGACGAGGCCTGAATAGCCAATCATAAACAAAGTGAATTTTATTGTCAGGACCAATCACGAAAGAAGATTTAGAAGGGAATTTTCCTAGATGGACAGGAACGCCATAGCTTTCAGCAATTTCTCGTTCCGGATCCGATAATAAAATGAAAGGCAATTGTAATTCTTCCTTGAATTCCTTGTGTTCTTCCACCGTATTCTGACTGATTCCGATAATTTCTGCAGGGGGCTCTAGAGAACTGAAAATATTGTATTGTTCTTTGAATGAAAGGCAGCCCCTTTTGCAAGTTGGTGAACCATCTTCAGCGTAGAAGAACAAAACTTTCCAACGCCCATCTAAATCGCTAAGACTGAATTCACCACCTTCGCTGGTTAAAGCAGAAAAGTCCGGTGCTGTTGTTCCCACTAGTGACTGCATGATGTCTTGCCTCTTTGTTATGATTTAATCTAATCTAAGTCGAGAAGGTGCCCCATCCTTGCTCCTTTGGTTGCCAGATATTCACTGTTGAAATTGGAGATACCGGCGACATGCTCAACTCTACTTTCCACAGTGATTCCATTATCGATTAGTCCGTTAATTTTCAGCGGATTATTTGTCATCAGTCTAATCTTATGCATTCCCAAATCTTTCAGCATTTCGGCAGCTACATCGTAAGTGCGTCCATCTGCTGGCAGTCCCAATAGTAGATTAGCATCCAGAGTGTCGTGTCCTTGATCTTGAAGAGCGTACGCCTGAATTTTTGAGTAAAGGCCAATATTTCGACCTTCTTGACGAAGATAAACAATCGCACCGCATCCTTCTTGCTGTATTTTTTTCATAGCAGCATTTAGTTGTGGGCCACAATCACATTTCAATGAGCCAAACGCATCTCCTGTAAGACATTCAGAGTGAATGCGAACTATTGGGGTGTTTGCAGGATTGCAAATGTCGCCTGTGTACAGTGTGCTGTGTTCTTTACCATCAGGCCCTACGAACACCCTAATTCTGAAATTCCCGTGTTCGGTTGGGAGAAATGAGTCAGAATCAATTGGCATAGGTGTAATATCGTCTATTTGTATCGTCATTCAATTGCCACGTAACAGCCTTGCCTTAAGAAAGACTGTTTTCGATGAACCTATTTGAAAAACACTCAGTTATATAGCGCAGGTAAGTTACTATTACCGATGAACGAGGAGTTTTCTGAAACCTTCGGCTCTTGCAGCCACCGCGTTCACACAATCAATGAATATCCAATTAATCCAGATGGTAACTTCGTTCTATACTGGATGACCGCTTCCCGAAGGTACCATTACAACTCTGCCTTGGAACATTCAATATCACTCTCAATTAAGCTAAACAAGCCATTATTGGTTGTCGAGGCAGTTTCCATCAGACATACCTGGTCAAGTGATAGAATATTGACATTCTTCGCTCAAGGAATTATCGATAACACACGTATTTTTCAATCCCACAACCTAACTTATATCCCTTGGGTCGAGACTCATAAGCAAACTGGAAATGGTCTGCTTAGAAAATTATCTCGGAGTTCTTGCGCAGTGGTGATTGATGATTTTCCAACCTACCTTCCCAGAGATGTTATGAGACAAGCATCCAAGTTCTGTAAAGTCAGGTTAGATGCTGTTGATTCAAATGGAATTTTACCAATCAGTTGGGCCGACAGAGCATTTCCATCTGCGTATTCATTCAGAAAATATATGCAGAAAAATTTGCTAAGTGCTCTTGCTGCTATTCCAGAATTTGATCCAATGGAAAACATCAGCAAAGATTTACTTCTTCCAAACACCTATGTTGAAAATTTATTTTTGAATGCGGGAAGCCCAATCACTCCCTATGAGTGGCTTTGGAGAGTCGCTCAAGGTGGTGAGATAGGAATAGAAGCATGCGCTCCATTGGATATCGATCACGCAGTACCTCCCGTAAACTCGAAACGTGGTGGTAGATTCGAAGCAGTTGCAAGATTGGATAGATTCTTGAAAAAAGGATTGGATAGATACGATTCGGGCAGAAATAATCCGGATGATTCAGCAAGTAGCGGTTTATCGCCTTGGCTTCATTTTGGTCATATCTCGTCAGTTGAGGTGGTGAAGGCAGTCTGGGGACGTTCAGATTGGGACCCGAGTAAAATCTCAATTGAGGATACTGGAAGAGGAACAAGAAGTGGTTGGTGGGGCGTCCCTGAAGCCCACGAAGCGTTCCTCGACCAAATTATTACTTGGCGTGAGCTTGGTTTTAATTTCGCACACATGAGAGAAGATCACAACTCAATCGAATCGATTCCAGATTGGGCAAAGACATCTCTAGATTTGCATTCTTCCGATCCCCGAGAGGAATATACATTCGAACAAATTGAGAATGCGGAAACCGGTGATGAAATTTGGAACGCTGCCCAAAGACAATTGGTACGTAGTGGCCACATCGATAATTATCTTAGAATGCTCTGGGGTAAGAGAATTCTAGAGTGGGCTCCAAATCCCGAAACCGCTGCTGAATGGATGATCAACATCAATGATAGATGGGCTCTAGATGGTAGAGATCCGAATTCCTACACAGGTATTTTCTGGGTGTTGGGACGGCATGATAGAGCATGGGGCCCAGAGAGACCAATTTTCGGTAAAGTACGATACATGTCTTCACAGAACACTAGGAAAAAGTTGCACCTAGAGAGATATCTTGCTCGATGGGCAGAAGACGCTCCAGTTCCAAAGTGAGGGGGGATTAGGTGTACAAATACGAGCACAATACAGTTGTCGAATCGAATATTGAAACTACATTCGATTGGTTTGAGCACGAAGGCTCCTTTCGTAGACTAATGCCTCCGTGGGAAGTAGCAGAAGAAGTCAGAGCAGATGAAACCCTAGAAGTAGGCTCACAGAGAATTTTCCGTTTCCCAATGGGGCCAATGAAGATGACTTGGATAGCGGAACACACAGCATACGATCCACCGCATCATTTTGCCGACAAAATGGTCAAAGGACCATTTTGGCGCTGGCATCATGACCACAATTTAACTGAGGTAAATGGTGTAACGACAGTAACTGACGAAGTAAGTTATCAAGTTCCATTTGGGCCACTCGGTAATCTAGTTGACAGAATTTTAGGAGGGGCGTTGGTTCGAAGTCGAGTTACCAGGATGTTCAAAGCAAGAGAGCTTCGTCTTCAACGTGATTTACAGCAACATGGTAAATTCGCAAACCAATCCAGAAAGAAAGTCCTGATTGCAGGATCTTCGGGATGCATAGGAACTCAACTTGTCGCATTT
>DAOJ01000077.1 GCA_002502365.1 Euryarchaeota archaeon UBA106 | reverse complement strand
ATTGTTGAGCCATCGAAGTCGATGTCGAGTGGAATGATTCGATGGCTATCTCCTAGTTCGGCAGTAAGTTGGGCTCGTAATTCAGCATCGCCATGAGCGAGGAAGAAGCCACCTCCTCCGGCGCCGAGGAGTTTTGCTCCGCTGGCGCCAAGTGCGAGGATTCGGTCGTGTAAATCATCCAATTCCTCGTTTGAAACGCTGGCAGTAATTCCGCGCTTGGCCTGCCAAGCGTCCTCTAGTAGCGCACCAAGTCCTGCCAAATCTCCAGATTCAAGGTAGGCTTGCGCCAAGTCGGCCTGCGCGCGAATGGCGCGCAGCCTAGCAAGTCTATCTGCCTCATCCTCGGGTGATTCCGATAGCACCGAACTCGCCCGACGACTCATCCCAGTGAAGATAAGCGTGAATTCTGATTCGAGCCTCTCGAGAACTTCATCTCCCAAATCGAGTGGCTCAACAACCACTCCATTAGATCCAAATGATATTGAATTGACACCACCATAAGCCGCTGCATACTGGTCCTGCCTCCCTATCGGCTGGCCTAGAATATCAATTTCAATTCTACACGCTTCTACTGCTAACTGATTTGCTGATACTTTCCTTCCGGCAAAATTGTGTAGGGCATTCAATACTCCAACCGTAACCGTTGATGAAGATCCTAATCCTGTTCCTCTAGAGGGAATGTCAGCGATTGTTGTAATCTCAACCCCCGAAGTCACTCCAGTAATCCTCATGGATTCTCGGATTAATTCGTGCTCTAATTCCTCAAAATTATCTACTAACTCCATTTTCGAGTAAGAAATCCGAACTTTGTCATCAAAACGAGCGTTTACTGTAACGTAAATATGGCGATTCAAAGCCACCGACATAACCCGACCACCAGTTTGTTCTGAATTAGCGAACCAATCAAGGTCGGTTCCACCTCCACAGAAAGAGACCCGCACTGGCGTACGCGAGATAATCATCGTTTAGCCGGTGTAACCATCCGACTTCAAGCCGACGGAGAGCGGTTAGGGTAATTTTTCACAAGGGTAAGGGCTATGAAATGTCGGCGTTGGGATTGATTGGAGGGCGGACAATGAGCGACCTAATCACTATGGACGACTTGAGTAATGATGAGATATTGGAAATACTCGATTCAGCTGAAAGATTAGTACCAGTAGCCAAGGGTGATGTGTACGCTCCATTGTTACAAGGCAAGGTGCTTGGCAACTTATTCTTTGAAAATTCTACTAGAACTCGTATGTCTTTCGAATCAGCCATGAAGAGACTCGGGGGTGAGGTAGTGAACCTTAGCTCGGTAGGCTCTAGTGTTGCCAAGGGGGAGACTCTGTACGACACTATGCAAATGGTTGATGGTTACTCGGATATAGCAGTAATTCGCCATCCTCGTCAAGGCGCAGCACAATACAGCGCTGATGCAATTGGAATCCCAGTTCTTAACGCAGGAGACGGAGCAGGAAACCATCCAACTCAGACAATGCTTGACCTTTTCACGATTCGAGAATCCCATGGAACTATTGATGGTTTGAATGTAGTTTTAGTTGGAGATTTAAGGTATGGAAGAACTACTCACTCATTATCACATGCTCTAGTTAGATTCGGGGCTAAGTTAACTCTAGTCTCACCGGATAGTCTGCGGATGCCTGATGAAATTGTCAGTGACCTGAAATCACATGGTTCGGAAGTTGTGGAAACTGAAGATATGGCAGGATCAATTGCAGAAGCTGATGTGATATACATGACTAGAATCCAAAAAGAAAGGTTCCCTGATGAGGATGAATACACCAAGGTGGCTGGAATCTACAAAATGACCGCGGATGACTTGGCTGGAGCAAAAGGAGGGATGATTGTCATGCATCCGCTTCCTCGTGTAGACGAGATAGACCCAAGCGTTGACTCGACAAAACACGCTAAATATTTCGAACAAGCCTTCAATGGCGTGCCAACAAGAATGGCTCTTCTTTGCAGAAGTCTGGGAGTTGAAGTTCCAAAGGAGGTTGGCCAATGAGTGAGATGAGGCGTGTTACTGCGATATGCAATGGAACTGTAGTCGACCACATTCCAGCAGGAAAGGCATTGCAAGTAATGCAGATGTTGAGAGTGGACATTGGCCGATCTAACCCGATTAGTTTGGTCATGAATGTCCCGAGTGGAAAAGCGGGTCGAAAGGATGTATTGAAAATCGAAGACCGCGAATTAACTCAGGAAGAGTTGGATAGACTCGCACTGATTGCTCCAAACGCTTCAGTTGCGATTATTCGAAATTACAGCGTGGCTGAAAAACGCCAAATCGAGCTCGGTTCAGAATTGGTAAATATCGCTCGATGTTCATTCTGGAATTGTATCACCCAAAACTCACGAGAACCACTGCCGCACAAGTTGCGAGTAATCTCCGCTGATCCACTTGATCTAAGGTGCTCATATTGCGGTCGCTCTCAATCGATTGAAGAATTGGCTGAATCAATCCTATGAGGCCTCGGGATGGTCAGAATAGAAGCGGTCTATGACGGTAATCTGAGATGCTCTGCAACACACATACCGTCAAGTCAAACATTGGTCACAGATGCTCCAGTGGACAACATGGGAAAGGGTGAGTCATTCTCTCCGACTGACCTGTTAGCTACATCTATGCTGAATTGTATGATGACGATTATTGCCATAGCTGCGGATTCTAAAGAAATAGATGTAAGTGGCATGAGAGGTTCAGTGGAGAAACATATGGCTTCAGGCCCTCGTAGAGTATCGAAGTTAGAGGTTGAAATCTCTTTACCTACTGAACTGAATAGTGAAGACAGGGCTTGGTTAATCAAGCGAGGCTTAGCTTGTCCCGTTCACAAATCGGTTAGTCAAGAGATGGAAGTGGAAGTCCAATTCCACTGAAAATTAGTCCATTTACAAGCCATCAGCATACAACTATTGATGCACTTTCTACTCAAGCGGAATATATGTTTAGACCTCTAGAAGGCGTTAAGGTGCTCGATTTATCCAGAGTATTGGCAGGCCCATATACTGCAAAGTTACTATCTGATTTAGGAGCCAATGTTCTGAGAGTTGAAGCACCTTGGGGCGATGATACTAGAGGATGGGGGCCTCCATTTACAGAGATTGACAATGAACAAGTTGCGGCATATTGGACTTCAGTAAATTTAGGGAAATCTGTGATAAGAAAAGATCTCAAGAATGAAAATGATTTGCAAGAGGTCAGAAAATTAATTTCTGAATCTGATATAATTATTGAGAATTTTCGTCCTGGTAAATCCGAAGAATGGTTTGCACCTTGGCCGGATGAGGCAATTGTTTGCAATATCAGTGCCTATGGAAATTATGGGCCAAGGTCTAGAGAAGGAGGCTACGACATAGTCATGCAGGCACGTAGTGGATTGATGTCGATTACCGGTGACGAAAATGGAAATACAGCTAAAGTTGGAGTTGCAGTGATTGATGTTGCTACCGGATTGCATGCTAGTTCTGCAATTCTAGCAGCGCTTTACAGAAGAGAGAAAGAGGGGAGGGGTGCAAAACTGAATCTATCTCTATGGGATTGTGCTCTAGATTTGTTAGTTAATCAGGCTCAAAATACAATAATTTCTGGAACCAATCCAACAACGATGGGAACCTCGCATCCAAATCTAGTTCCTTATCGAGCATACGCAACTTTGGATGGTGAATTTGTTATTGCAGTCGGATCGGATGAGCAATGGAAAAAGTTGGTCGAAGTATTGAGATTAGAAATTCCAGAAGATTCGGATTGGTCGAAAAATTCTCAACGAGTAGAAGATAGAAGATTGGTGGATGAATTAGTTGCAAAATCTGTGAATCAACTAACATCTAATGAATTGGAATCTGTATTGGATAGTATCCCATGCGCGCCTGTTAATAAAATAAAACAGGCTTTGTCAGATCCGCATTCTATCGAAAGAGGAATGTTAGATTCCACAGCCGGAATAAATCATGTATCAAGCCCTCATCGATTTCACGATCAATGAATTACAAAGAGGATTCGGCTAACCATTCTTTCATGGTACAAGATTGACAAATTGGGCGACTTGTTATTTCTCCGCATTTCTGACAATTTGTAACTTCTGACTGATGGTCTCCTCTCGCCTCTCTGTGAAGCTCTCTAATCTGTTCTAAAGCATGTAATAATCCATGTCTGGCACCCGGACTTTGGGCCTCCAAGGTGGCAACAACTGCTCGACTCTGTTGCCTCATTGCTCCAGGTGCGTGAGGACAATCTCCATGATGGATCGGAAGACCTTTGGCGAAGGCATATGCATGTATTTCCTGTTCTGGCACCCAACGTAAAGGAACTATGCGTGGTGCCAATCCTTCAATTGGAATGTCTGTATGTGGAGCAAGTCTGACACTTCGCTCAATCTCACCCTTTTGCAAATTCATCAATATTGATTGTGCCATATCATCGAGGTTGTGCCCTAATGCCATCACATCCGCTTGGACTTTTTGTGCGAGAGCATTGAGGCTCTGTCTACGGAATACACCACAATATGAGCAAGGCATCATTCCCTTTGCTTCATCTTGATTTTCAGCCATCATTGGCATTCTTCGAACAACCTCATCCATCCTTTCGTAACCCATGTCTTCGTAGGATAAAGTAATGAATTCAATTGACAAGGATTCAGCCAATTCCCTTGCACATTCCAAAGATGGAGAACGGTATCCATCTATTCCCTCATCTACACAACCGGCAATGATTTTCACATCTCGTCGCTTACCAATAATGTCCACCAGCATATCCAATAGAACTGCTGAATCCTTTCCTCCAGATATACAAGCCAAAATTGTGTACGGGCGGCCGTCTTCGTGATGTGCGTTCTTTGGAAGAACCAGTTGATTGCGCAAATCTTTCGACACCCGCTTCCTGATTGATTGTCCTAAGTGAAATGCACAGAAGTGTTGGCCACTATATTCTTGGTGCAAAATAGCGGGCTTATCGCAGCGGCTGCAGGTTTCGATGTCAATACCTACAGCCATGACCTTCGGGTCGGTATATGTGGCTTGAACCCAACTGATACAGCCTTCACAAGTGGAATTGGGCGAATCGGTGGATATATTGGCCATATTTGCCACAGTGGGGATATGAGTGAGGTTGCGAGCCTTCCAGGCAGAGCAACCGATGCTGGAAATAAGACATCTCCTTGGAAGGAAAGAATTGTTCTCCTAACATGTATTATTGCTGCTTGGCAAATTTTTGATGATGTTGTAATAGTCTTTGAAACACAGTTGGGATGGTGGTCCAATCCCATTTCATTTATCATTCTAGCAATAATGACCCTCTTAGTTGCAAACCAATTGGTATTATTTGTTGAAAAATTACAAGGAATAAGATAAATTCTTTGTGATTAAGAACTAGATCTCCTTAGGCTGGCTATACCTGCCTCAATTAATCCACTTACTCTTTGCCAAGGTACAACATATCTCATTCCAGCCACAGCCAAGAGGAACAATCCTGCCGAGATAACTTTTCCATAGGTCAATTGCAATTCCAATGATTCAGATACTTGACCGCTCCATTGACCTCCTTCCATTACGGCAACTATGTCTAACATAAATGCATCAAACTCTAGGGCAAGTGCAGTGGTCAATGCGACTCCTGAAATGATTGCTACCGTATGGATTACGTGACTGTTCACAACGTTATTGAATTGACGAACATATTCAGGGTCTGATTTGCTTGCATCAGGTAACATTACGGCATACTCAAGATGTCCTATGACTGCATTACCGGCTTCATGGAATAATAGTAGAAGAATTGCAATTCCAAGTAAGTCAAATGCAAGAGGCGAAATTAGGCCACCATACATAGTAGCCTCTCCAATTTGGGCAGGGAGAGGTTTGAGTCCTATCCCCGATACTGCATCAGTTATTCCTTGGAAAGTCAGCAATGCATGAACTCCGATTATCATAACATAGAATCCAACAGCCCAAGTCAGTGCTCTACGAGATAGTCCCCAAATTCCAATTAACCCGGCTAAAATTGGAGCAAATACAATTCCTAAGAAGAATAATTCTATGGCTAATTGCAATGGTTGGAACAATGAATCTAGATGCTGAATTGGTATATGGAAACCGATTACTCCTATCTCATCTGCCCAATCAAGAATAAATGGCACAATAGCCCATAGTATGACTAAACCAGTTATACTCCTGCGAGTCCAAGTTTTTACCTTCTCATTTCGGACTTGATAGAACATCCATAATCCTGCGAATATGAAACACATGGCCAAAGGAACAATTTGGCTGGCAAAACCAGTTGAATCTATGCCAGTCAATACTCTTGGTAAAATTAATCCATCACTTCCAGAGAGTACATTATTCTGGAAAGAGGGTTGCTCGCTAACCCAAGATAGCCCTCTCGTATGTTCGTAAGAAGGGCACCAATTATTTCCATCTTCTAGGAAGCCATCATCACATGGGCCGTAAACCTCAGTCATTCTGAAAAGTAATGCGATTAGTGCTGCGGTGGCAATGATTTGCAAAAACAATATCTGCCAGCGCCTTCGTAATCGCGGTAAATGTAATGTCTGACTGGGGGCAACAGGTTCCATTGTCATTTTTACACCACCTTAACCTGTTTTTACCTGCAGTAATGCCTGAGATAATTCAATGTCTGGCATCCAATCAATTACTTTAGCACCATAACCTGAGATTGCCGTTAATCGGTTTTGTCTCTCTAGTTTTAGTACCTCATATGACATTCTTGGAATTCGACTCACCAATCTTTCAAGATCAATACTTGATGGTGAAAGAACGATGACCTCGTGACCTTTACCTGCTAGATTTCGTATTGCTGGTAGTGTCGTACCATCGCCCTCAAGACTACTTATGATGAACACGGGGGAACCTCTGCTAATTCGAGATGTCATCGCATTGGTTACTGCTTGTAGCGGCATACTACCTTTAGAATTGACACCGGCAAGCATGCTAAGTGTCTTGTAATACTGTTTGTCTCCCGTCTCGGGTGGAAGGAAATTCATCCTGTCTCCATAGGTAACAATGGAAACAGAATCTCTGCGACGGAGGAAGTAATTTGCAATTGAGGCTGCAGCAATAGTTCCCATTTCGAGTGGGTTTTTCAGAACGGTACCGATTCGTGCTACATCTCTAGTATCTAAAATAATGAAAACATCAGTGACGGCGTCACGGGTTTTTTCGTTTACCATCAAATCACCAGTTCGTGCAAATGCTTTCCAGTTAATCATCCTGAAAGCATCGCCAGGGAGATATTCCCGCAGAGAATAAAATTCCATTCCTTGACCCGGAGTTTTCAAGGTAGTTGCTCCGGTATACATTTTTGGAACATTAGAACGCAATAATGCCTCCTCAATCTCACGAACTTGAGGGAATACCGTGATATCAGTTCGGTCATCTACACTTGATTCGTTGACGAAGAGATTGAATGCGTTTCGATGACGAACTGATACCGGGCCAACTGTATAATGGCCACGAAGTGGGCAACGAACTGTATAACGTAGAGTAGCGGATTGACCGGGTCCTAGATTCATCCTCATCTGATTTATTCCTCTACGCATCTTCATCTCATGAGGGACATTGTCGAATACCTCGAGTAATTGGGTTCGTCTATAGGAATTATTTGTTACAGTCACCTCAACAAGAATATCGTCACCCTTGTATACATTTTGAGCTGATATATTTCGTGAAATCTCTAGATCAGAGTGGCCTGTGACCCATCCATTGATTACCAAGAAAGCAATGAAAGTGAGACCGATTATCATTAACTGGAAGTGAGAAATCATCATCCCAATTAGAATCAGAGAAATACCACTCGTCAGCATGATTGCTGCTTTTCGAGTCCACATTAAGCACCACTCTCCTCGGTTGTTTGACCCCATGCTTTTATTCGCTTGATTATACCTACCAATTCATCGGGTTTGTAACGTCTATCCTCGAAGATAAATTGAACTAAAACTGGATCGTCTACTATCCGCTGAAGTTCAGCAGCAGGAAGGGCATCAAATTCCTCACGAGACATTGTGTTTAGATTGCGTACTCTGGTGAGTAAAACTTGGCGAATCTTCTGAGGCCTCTGATAGTAATCATATCTTCGAGCGTCACCAAATCCGTAGTATATGATGCGGAAAACATGTCTCCAATCTTCTGGGTCATCTTTCCTGATTAATACGGCTTCTAGGACGATAAATAGTGTCAGGAAAAGAATCAACATAGCCATCCAATCATTGGTGAAGTAGACAAGAATGTAGTAAAGTAAGTTGTATGTATCCCCCATTGGAGTCTCTTGTTGATGTCTGGATTCATCGAAAATAACGATTGCTTCTTCACCGGCAGAGGTACTCGTATTCCCTAGAAGGAGGGCTTCTGCGATGATATCAAGCGCCCACTTTCGGTTATCATTCAAGGGGACTGAATCGGAGTATGGGCTGTCTGGACCGGCATTGTATAGTGAATTGATCAGTACAGAACCATCACTGACAAAGTGAACTCTCCCCGAATCAGAATCCAAACACATTCTGTCCACGCAATACCTCACATAAACCGCGAAGGGGCCTTGTTCGTCACCAATAATTCCGGCTGACTCAAATCCAACGGTTAGGTTCCCATCGTCGTTTGTGTCAAGGTATGAATCGAGAGTGCTAGCGCTAATTGCATATCTATTCTCAGCGGGATTGAACGCTCCATCCTTTTCGAATGCAGATGGAGAATTTGTCAGAATATTGTAACTTTCTGAAAAATCATACTCACCTGTATTCTCATCCCACCTATGAGCACATAATCCTACATTTTGCTGAGTAATCACTCCGCCAACGTTGGGGTCATATGGTTCATCATCAAGTAAGTCGATGATTCCATCTGAATCAATATCTCGCAAGCAGGGGTGTACTGACATAGCAACAGAACCAGAGGTGGAAGTGAAATTGAAGGCTGAGGTTTCATTTACCCATACGAAATTGAAATCCAACTCCCTGGCCCATGCTTCACCGTCGTAGAGATGATGACCGGAATAGGTTAATCCATATTCATCAGCAAGACCTGCAGAATAACCAAAATCATCCATCAAGAGGAGTGTTCCTCCTGCGTCAACGAAATTTCTTATCGCACTAATTTCTGAACTTGTGTAACCATCGGCTTCTCTGAAATCAACAATAGTCTCATCTCCTGTAAATTTAGGAAGAGAAATGGTATCTCTTTCTACTCCAGAAATAACAAAAATTGCCTGCTCAGGATTGTCTATCTCAGTAAGTAAAAGTGGACTAGAAATTAACGCCGTGGTTTCGATTCCTAAGTCGGATATTTCATCTCTAAATCCATTCAAATCGTTCCAATCATCACCGTAAGCTGACTGTTGTTTTTCTCCGGTGATTACGTATGTTTGCAAAATTGAAAACAGTAGAATCCCCAACATTATCCAAAATGCACTGGTGATTGCTAGACGTCGAGTTTGCCTCGAAGTAAGCCTCCTCATCCAAACGCGAGAATCCGCCATACTGCAAGCCACCGTTCCTACGGAACGTCTGATGAGCCTCAACTACGACTTAAGACCGTTATTCACCGCTGAACGGGGCGTGCATCGGCTTAGCGGGTGAGTTGAATATTCACGCCGACCTCTGCAATCTCTTCCACAGGAACGGATAGAAGACCTTCTACCGTAGGCCAAGGGAGCATCGCTGGGTCCAAATCATTCTCTAAAACGACCAATAAAGCGGTGATTCTACCGCTTGACATATCGATTCTGAAATCGGCTAAAACTCCTAGCTTATCTGATGCTTGATCGACGACATCGCGCCCAAGTATTTCTCTGCCGAAAGTTGCCGGCATTTGTTCACCTCAAACTGCCTCAATTCCGGAAAGAGTATCCGGTCGACGACGTACAGATTCTAGCCCACTGGTTAGCATACCCTCCATGCGGCCATAATACTCCATCATTTCATCGGTGATAGTAGGTCTTACTCGAGCAATTGCTTCCTCGAATGCTTTCTTTGAGACCGATTTTTTATTCGCTCGCATCGAAATCAAAGCCGCTTCTCTACAAATAGATTCGATATCAGCTCCAGTATAATTTTCAAGAAGGCCGGATAAATCATCGAGCGAAAATTTTCCTAATGGCATGTTCTGGGTATGGATTCGTAAAATCTCTTTTCGAGAATCTTTGTCTGGTGGTGGGATGTGTAGAACTCTTTCGAAGCGGCCACTTCGAAGAAGAGCAGGATCAATCATTTCAGGTCGGTTTGTAGCAGCGACTACAATAACACCCTCCATTGTTTCAACTCCATCCATGCTTGAAAGTAATTGATTTACAACTCTGTTCATCACATCAGAACCTTCACCAGACATAGACCGGCGAACTCCTGCAATACTCTCAAATTCATCGAGGAAAATAATAGAAGGACTGGATTGTTTAGCCTTCTTGAAAACCTCTCGAACAGCTCTTTCAGATTCTCCAACCCATTTTGAGACCATTTCTGGACCTTTAATCGAAATGAAATTGGCCTTGGCTTCATTCGCAATGGCTTTGGCAATCAATGTCTTTCCGGTTCCCGGTGCTCCGAAAAGAACGATTCCTCGAGGTGGATTAATTCCGAAATGCTCGAACATCTCTGGTTGAGTTAGTGGCCATTCTATACTCTCCTTCAGACGCTCCTTTACATCTTCAAGACCGCCGACTTGTTCCCAAGAGACTTCTGGAACCTCTACGTAGATTTCGCGAAGGGCACTAGGTTCAATTTCCTTGATTGCTTCACGGAAATCGATCATTTTTACTTCCATCTTTTCTAAAACTTCAGCAGGAATCTGTTCTTCGTCAAGATCTATTTCTGGAAGATATCTTCTGAGTGCCTTCATTGCTGCCTCTCGAACTAAGGCGGATATGTCTGCACCGACAAATCCGTAGGAGTTGTCTAGTAACCAATCCATATCAAAATCATCACTAATTGGCATACCTCTTGTATGAATATTGATTATTTCTTCACGACCATTTTTGTCAGGGACGCCAATTTCCAGTTCTCTATCAAATCGACCAGGGCGCCTTAATGCTGGGTCAATTGCATCGCGTCGATTTGTCGCGCCGATTACTACTACGTTATCGCGGCCCTGCATTCCATCGAGAAGGGTGAGTAGTTGTGCGACAACTCTACGCTCAACTTCACCTGAGACATCTTCGCGTTTTGGGGCAATTGAATCTAATTCATCGATGAATATGATTGCGGGAGCATTGGCGGTTGCTTCGTCAAATATCTCCCGCAGTTGTTTTTCACTCTCTCCATAATATTTTGAAATAATTTCAGGTCCATTTATCGAAGTAAAATGTGCCTGTGTTTCAGATGCTACTGCTTTCGCAATCAGTGTCTTTCCCGTACCAGGCGGGCCGTGTAATAGAACACCTCTAGGAGGGTCAATCCCAAGTCTGCGGAACAGAACTGGG
>DAOJ01000017.1:16254-17557 GCA_002502365.1 Euryarchaeota archaeon UBA106 | reverse complement strand
GGATGCAGTCGTTGAGGCTGGAATAATCACGACTCTTTCTGCCGGAAACGAATTTGGAGGAGCGACGTTTGCTGGCTGTAATACAATTGACAGCCCCGGTGATGCTGCTTTACCCGTAACCGTAGCCAGTTTAGACAAGGATCTAGGACTAGCAATTTACAGTAGTAGGGGATATACTTCTGACATGCGAGTAAAACCAGATGTGGCCACCATCGGATCGAGTATTATGGCGCCTGATGCAGCAACAAATGATGGATATACTAGTAAATCTGGAACCAGCATGGCAACCCCATTAATGGCAGGAATTGCGGCTTTAATGGTGCAAGCAAATCCAGATATTACTCCTTCTGAATTCAAAGACATCATTGCAGCCTACTCAATTGAAAGAGAAATTGTACTCTTAGACGACCCTGGATTCAATGACTGTAGTGCGATAGAGACTCGGCCAGATAATGAGTTTGGATACGGTCAAGCCGATCCAGTTGTATTCGTTGAAGTAGCAGGAAGCATTGATCGTACACTCAATGTATCAATGAATATCGACACCCTGCAGGTAATTGAAAATCAAAGCAAAATTACAGGAATTGCAAGTGGATTGCCTTCTGGATCAAATGGCAGAGTTGAGGTTAGAGTTGGTGGTGCAGAATGGAAAGAAGCAAACGATGACTCAAAGGATGGAGACTGGACTAGTTGGAGTTTAGAACTCGAACCACACAATAATTCTGGCAATTCTACAATTTTTGCAAGATTATACCTTGATGATGATCACATCTCGCCTATTGATGCTAGAAGAGTTATTCTAATCGACGAAGTAGCAAACAATCAGGAAAATGGATTGAGTGAACAATCGTTTTTGACTGTATTTTTTGGAGCATTGGTTTTCTTGGTTCCAGTTATTGGGGTTGCAATTTACTTCAATCGCAGTTCGATTTGGAGTGCAAATTCCGATGAGGATTAACGAAGCGATTGTTCTAGCCGCTGGGGCGAGTAAACGCCTAGGTAGCCCCAAAGCATTGGTTGATGTCAAAGGGCAAACTCTTGTCGAGTTAGTGTGCAGTAAATTGCAAAATGCTGGTCTTTCGGTAACGGTAGTTACTCGAAAATCACTCAAACAAAAAATCCAGAAATTACTTCCTAATGTTAGTGTTATAGTTAATCCAAACCCAGATTTGGGACGAACTGGAAGTATTCAATGTGGAATTGAATCAATTGGTATTCAACCTATGTTAATCGTGCCTGTTGACAGACCGGGGTTTAGTCTAGATACTGTCAAAAAACTGTGTGAATGTAACGACACAACAAT
>DAOJ01000017.1:0-15853 GCA_002502365.1 Euryarchaeota archaeon UBA106 | reverse complement strand
AACCAGACATTTCATTACGTGAAATAATCAGCCCAGATAGGTTAACTGTTGAAGACCCTCATCTACACCTAAACATAGACACAAAAGAGGATGTTAACGAACTATTCAAGGTTGCAAAGCATTTGTAATTGAGGGGTATTCACCCATCACCCAAAGGAATACTAAACCGACAATAACTGCCGGCAGAGTAGTATGTATTGTTGCCCAAATTGAAGCAACCTTGTGCCTAACCAATAGAGGGAATAGGGCGTCTCCATCCTGAGATATGGCATTTGCAACTAAAGCTGGAAATGAGATTACTCCTTCGACATATGCAGTGATTGCAATAATTTGAGGGCCGCACCCTGGAATTAAACCAATAGTCGCCGCAACAAAAACTGCCGCAGCGCCAGACCCATGTCCGGACATGTCGGATTCACTAATCCCAAACAAAATCATACCGAACTCAAACACTAGGTAAGCGATTAGAACCCAAAAAGTGACAAATGCGGTTTCTGATGCTGCATGAACTAGAGTTTCGTCGAGTGAATTAAGTTTGTCTCCAATAGTAGCCTCTGTATCATCAGCGAAGAAATTCTTAGAGGAAATATACAGAATGATAGATAATGATGTACCGATTAGCCCCACCCAAGTTAAAATTCCATCTCGAGTTGTTGGATTCCAGACCAACTCGGGTGAATATTCAGGGTCTTGCGCATACCAAATAAGAAGCAAGATTGCAAGACATAAACCAACTGCGGTGATAGCCCACCAAACTCTGTATCCTTGATGTAAGACACGATACCCCCACCCCTCTGGAAGTTCTCGTGGTAAATCTTCGATAAGTGAGGCATCACCTTCCATTGCCTTTGCAACTTCTTCACCTAATGGTTCATCAGTACCAAATTTAGGCCCATAGCGGCCCACCGGGGCAGTTGGTGTAACCTCTAGCTTATCGACTAAATATCCCCAAAAAACCCCTACAACAAACGAAGTTGAATGTACAACAATAACGGGTGTTAGGAATGAAGAATCCTGAAAAACTGCCCCAATTAGAACGAAGGCTGCGTCGCCGAGTGTTGCAATTAGAGTCGCAATAACCGTACCATAGGTGACATACCCTCTGGCATACATAGGCATTACAATAATCGCTCCACCACAACCAGGAGTCAGCCCCATCATTGCACCAATTACTGGCTGGAACCTAGTATTTTCACGAATCCAGGAAACGAATCGACCTGCTGTAATGTATTGTAACCAACTGAATAGAAGAACCATTGCAGCCACAAACACAGTTACAGCAAGGAACGCATCTCTCATTGAAGTAACCAGTATTTCCAGTGCCTGGACTGCACTGAAACCTGATGACATGCCGTTGGCAAGTAATCGTAGACTTCAAAGTTAGCCTAGGCTAACTCTTGGAATTATAACGAATTTGGCTAGGGGGCTTTGCTAGCAAATCCAATATCTTGGCCAGTGTCCGGGGAGTTGTGACCAGCGCCACCCTGTCTTGGGTTTTGACTCGACTAGAGGAAGGAGAGAGAGTCGCTCTTGCCTCCGTGGTGGAGGCAAGCGGTAGTGTGCCAGGTAAACCCGGGGCTAGGATGGCAGTAACAAATACAGGAATTCGACATGGTACGATAGGTGGTGCTGGATTAGAGCTCAAAGTAGAGAAGCACCTTAGAGAGATTTTACTAGACAAAAAAGCCACAAGTAGAATCGAAAAATATGTCTTGTATCGAGATGCAAAGGGCCAAGAAGCGACGGCTCTCAACAGTCTATGTGGCGGTACTGTTACCGTCTCGTTGGAGGTTTTGGAGCCCATGCCGCATATTCTAATCGCAGGCGGTGGTCATTGCGGACAAGCGATTTCGGCGGTTTGTGAAAACCTTGGATGGACATACAGTGTTTTTGATGTTCGAAAAGAATTCGCCGACTCTGATCTATACCCCGACGCATTGGAGCATCACTCCTGCGATGTGAAAGAATTCATTGCAAGAGAAACAAATACAAAATTATCGAGATTTTCAGATGTATTATTGTTGGGTCATGATTGGTCTGTGGATCAAGACTTGCTGATTGGCCTCTTATTGAATAGGGGTGATAGTGAAAGGCCTCGAATTGGAGCAATTGGGTCTAGAGCAAAATGGAAGGCATTCAAAGAAGCTGCAATCTCTAAAGGAGTTTTAGAATCTTCAATCGATTCTGTTAGATGTCCAATTGGAATTGACATTGGTGCAGAGAGTCCTGAAGAAATCGCAATATCTGTTTGCGCGGAAATAATGGCTTTAGATAAGGGAATCAGGGAATAATGTACTAATCTGGTGAAATATCGATTACAGAGGGTTGATTAGCGGAACCATTAGTTCCACATCAATGCGCAAGGTAGTCTTGAGATGGAATCTCACTACTATTCATGGCGCCAAGGAATTAAGTCGAATTTTGGAAATATGTCAAAGATACGAAGTTCTTGCACATTTGGGTGTATCACCAGTGGGTATAGTTCAGTTAGCTGAAATTAATCTCCAAGAGGGTAGAGATATTTACGAATTAGATCAATTGGATAGTTTTCAAGTGATGGAAATCCACGAGAAGTCGGATGATGGAATACTCGCAAGTGTGCTTTGCTCCCATAGTTTGGCAAAATCTGCCATAGAACTCTCAAACCTTCATCTTCAACCTCCATATGGATTGGATGCAAAGAATGGAATGGAAATGAGAGTCACGGGGTTAACTGGTGCAATGAGAAGGTTTCTCGCTCTACTCAGAGTTGTTTTACCCCCAGATAAAGTCAGCGTGATTACAATGCGAGGAGAAATGGTTAATGGTTGGGACAAGATTTTGACAACTAGACAACAAGAAGTACTCTCTTTTGCAGTAGAAAGAGGGTATTATGAGGAAAGTGCATCGATTACAATCAAAGAATTAGCCGACCAGATGGGGATATCACGCTCTACCTTCGGAGGTCATCTACAAGATGCTGAAAGAGCGGTTATGAATAAGGCTGCATCAGACCTAAGTTGAGCCCGAAGGGCTCATACCGAAGCGTAATAGGATAATTCGCATTGGATGATACTCATGGTGCAGCACCGGCTACCGATGCTCCCCTCGGCTGGAGAAGTGCCTTGGATTGCATCAGTAAATGGTACCGAGAAAAAATTGAACATCGAAAATAATGCGATTTTGCTTGACGTACTTCGAGACCAAGCGGGAAGTCTTGGGACAAAAAGAGGATGCGATATGGGCACATGCGGATGTTGCTCTGTATTGATTGATGGTGAACCAAGACTTTCTTGTCTTACTCTTGCCGTGGAAGCGGATGGCTGCAAAATAACCACGGTTGAGGGACTCGCAGACGGCCATCATCTTCATCCAATCCAGGAAATGTTTGCTGAATGCGGTGGCTCTCAGTGTGGTTTTTGTACACCTGGATTTTTGGTTGTTGCTTCTTCTTTACTGGAAAACAACCCTAGTCCTAACGATGAGGAAATTAAATCTGCAATCGAAGGAAATTTGTGCAGATGTACTGGTTATCAACAAATTGTAGATTCTATCAGGGCTGCATCTGAGATTCTAATTTCAGAAGAAACTATCGAAGATTCTACGTCCCCGAAAAGTGACCCCCACCCCGGTTTTACTGGAGAGTGAAACAATGGCCGAGGAAACAAATCAAGATGAGATGGTTGGTTACAGACAACAACCTGGCAAACTACCTTTTGCCAAGCCGGGTTCTGGAGGTAAAGACAGATTTTCTAGCCCGAGGGACGAGGAAATGATTCCTAAATCTCAAGGAGGGGATTTAGCACAGCCATGGGGTTCACACAGGCACGATGAATTGATTAGCGGCCAAGTGATAGGTAAACCAACCTCTCTTGTGGATGGAAAATGGAAAGTGACTGGTCAAGCACAATATGGGGATGATATCAGACTTCCAGGTGAACTAATCGGAAGGATCATTCGATCACCCCACCACTATGCTAGAGTTCTTTCAATCGACTGCTCCAAGGCTTTGGAACTTTCCGGTGTTGTTGCAATAGCTACTGGTGTAGATGCTTCAAACAAATTCGGAGTATTACCGGTTACAAAGGATGAACATGCGATGGCTGTAGAAAAGGTGCGCCATGTCGGTGACCTAGTTGCCTGTGTCGCCGCTGAGGATGAGGCAACTGCTAGGGAAGCAGAGAGACTAATTGAGGTCGAATATGAGATTTTAGATTCAATTCACGATATCCGAGAGGGTTTGGAAAATAGTGAATATCCAATTCATGATAGAGGGAAATATCACATCGGAGAAGCAAATATTCAGAAGCGTGTTTTCCAAGAATTTGGAGATGTTGATGGGATTCACGATAACGCAATAGCAAGTCATAAACAAAACTGGATTTTTTCAGGAGTAAATCATGCAGCGACAGAACCTCACGCTGTAGTCGGGCATTGGGACCCTTCGGGTAGATTGACTCTCTATACCCCGCAACAAGTCCCTCACTATGTTCATCGAGCATTAGCCGATGTGCTGGAAATTCCAATGCATCAGATCAATGTTTATCGGACTTTTGTAGGTGGGGGATTCGGCGGAAAATCTGACCCATTTCCTCACGAAATGTGTGCTGCCATTCTCGCGAGAAAAGCAGGAAGGCCTGTTCGCATAACTTTCGACCGTGAGGAAGTTTACTGGATAAATCGTGGCAGACACCCTTCAAGAATAGAAATGAATCTACATGCGGATGAAGAGGGCAGAATTTGTGGAATTGAAACTGATGCACTAATTGATGGTGGCGGTTTTGCCTCCTTTGGGCATGTGACAACCTATTACAATGGAGTTCTTCACACGGCTCCGTACGAAATTGGAGCATTCCATTACACAGGAGCGAGAGTTTGGACAAATAAACCTGCGAGTGGGGCTATGCGTGGGCATGGTGCAGTAAATTCTCGTTGCGCAGTGGAGACGGGGCTAGATGATTTAGCGGAGCAATTATCGGTTGACCCAATTGACCTTCGATTAGCTAATTTATTGCCGCCGCATTCTGCCACAATAACAGGATTCAGAGTAACTAGTATAGGGATGCGAGAATGTTTGGAGCGAGTCAAAGAGGAAAGTGGTTGGGAAAAGAAATTCAGAAAAATGCCTCTTGGAAAGGGAATTGGAATTGGTTGTGGATTTTTCATTTCTGGGTCTGGACTACCTATACACTGGGATCCAAATAAATTCCCTCATGCAACTGTACATCTGAAAATAGACATGGATGGTGGAGTTACCGTTCATACTGGTGCGGCAGATATCGGGCAAGGATCAGATACTGTAGTCGCTCAATCAGTGGCCGAGGTGCTCGGATTACCTCTTGATATGATTAGGGTTAGATCAAAAGAATCAGATACGTCTCCTGTTGACTTAGGGTCTTACTCATCTCGAGTGACATTCATGAATGCCAATGCTGCAATCTCTGCTGCAATGAAAATAAGAGATGAATTACTTGATGCTACTGTAGAAATAACAGGAGCAAAAAGAGACAAGTTAGTAATTGGAGATCGTCGAATTTTTGACAAGAAAGACCCCGCTGTCGGAGTCTCATATCTTGAAGCACTCCATAAAGCACAAGAAGATAGAGGTGCTCTAGTATCTTCAGGTGCATACAGAACTCCACCCATGGGTAGAACACACAAAGGAGCTGCTGCCGGATTAGCACCCGCATATTCCTTCTCAGCATATGTAGCAGAGGTTAGTGTAGACGTCGAAACTGGGCAAACTAAAGTGGACAAAGTTTGGGCTGCACATGATTGTGGCAAGGCACTGAATCCTTTGGCCGTGAAAGGGCAAATCATCGGTTCTTGTCATATGGGAATGGGTCAGGTATTGAGTGAAGAAATGAGATACGGTCGGACTGGACATTTGATGAATCCGGATTTACTAGATTACAAAATCCCAAGTGTTCATGAAATGCCAGAAGTATTTCCAATAATTGTCGAATCAAATGACCCAGAAGGACCGTTTGGTGCAAAGGAAGCAGGTGAAGGCCCACTTCTACCGATATTGCCCGCAGTTTGTAACGCAGTGTATGATGCAATAGGTGTAAGGGCCGCTGAATTACCGATTACACCCGATAGACTGCTCAAACTAATTGAAAGAAAATGCAAGGCTGAGGGCATTAATGACCCTAGAGAATTACAGAGCCCTCGACTTGAACACTCGGACCTCCAAACAATTCTTTCAGATAGATCTGATGAACATAAAAAGCGTGATTTGGATCGAAGGTTGAACCAAGATAGGCAGCCTTACCATAATGGCGCACTTTTCGGTTTAGACCCCACCATTCCTCCAGACGAAATTGACGAAAAATGGGCTGTAAATGTCATCCCATCACAAGATTATATCGAAAATCCTCGCTTAGCCGGAAGTGCTTGGAAACATACAGAGAGAAGACATAGAGGTGATTCGTGATGCGTATGCCTCCTTTCGAATTACATACCCCCTCTAATTTAGATGAGGCTATCACTCTAGCAAGAGACTTCACGACTAATAATATCGAGTTTGATTGGGTCGCTGGAGGCACTGACTTACTTCCGAACTACAAATGGCATCTAAATGTTAAATCAAATGTAATTTCTCTAGCCAAAGTAAGAGAATTAACAGAACATACTGAAACTCATATCGGAGCTATGGTAAGGCTCCATAATCTTGCTAATTCAAACTTAACTCACCCTGTTCTCGCTAAGGCCGCAGAAACTATTGCTAGTGTAATGGTTAGGCGCTCAGGCACCGTCGGAGGAAATATCTGTTTAGATACACGATGCTATTGGTTCAATCAGACTGAACAATGGAGGGAATCGATCGATTGGTGTCACAAATGTGATTGTGGAACGGATGCAGATTGCAGAGTTATTCCTAATCAAAATACACTTTGTGTTGCGACTTATCAAGCCGATCTAGCACCTGTATTAATGTGCCTTGGGGCGACAATACATCTCGTAGGTCCTGAAGGTTCTCGCTCAATGGAACTTTGTGACTTTTTCGAACTTGATGGAATGACTCGAAATGTGCTAAAATCGGGAGAATTGGTCACTCACCTAACCCTTCCGGAGGATGTTACCGCATGGGAGGGGGATTACCAAAAATTACGACAAAGAGAATCTTGGGATTTCCCTGAAGCAGGGGTTGCGGCACTTTGGAAGAAAAATGGCAAACAAGGGCCAGCCGAATTGAGAGTTGCAACTACAGGGTTGGAATCAATCCCTGTACTCCATTCAGAAGAAGTAGAACAGGCAATTACAAATTGGTCTGGAAATGATTCTATTGACACTTTGGCGGAAGCAATCCGAAAATCTGTCAAACCTGTTCAAAACACCTGGTATACGCCTTCCTATAGAAGAAAGATGGTGAAGGTGTTAACACGACGTGCCTGTGCGGGTTTATTGGAGGGAGGCAATTGAGACGAGGTGTTTTTCCGATTTTATTCGCCAGTTTGTTGCTGATATCTATGTCTACAAACTCAATTGCACAGCCAGATCCACCGTCTCTAAATTGGGAATTAGGTATTGAATATCCAGATGAAGATGAAAGCAATCCATTCATAGTTTCTGAAAATGGCATTGTCACAATAAACATGTTTGTAGACAATCCGGGACTACTTTCTATCAAAGTGAATTTCGAATATGAATTTCCCTTTGAAGGCGAAGTTGTAGGAGCTCCGGAAGATGCTACTATCGAACCAGGAAACAATGATTCGTTCAATTTCATTGTGCGAGGTATCGATGTATATGAGGTCGATGCCGGTACAATTGAATCTTTCACAGTAACTGCAACGTTGCAAGAAAGAAATGGAATGCCAATACTTATTCCTGAAAGTCAAGAAAAAATTGGTGATTTTGAAATTCCCGAAATATTTCTTCTTGGGCTGGAGATAACCGACCCAGTCGGGCCGATGAATGCTGGGTCGGATACAATTTTGAAAGTCAAGGTCACAAATAATGGTAATGCCAGAGATAAAGTTCGGGAATTAGAAGTCACTGACGATTGCCCATTACTAACAACAGATACCGGATTAGATGTATTATTAACACGCAATTTGGAAAAGGGAGCCGCTACTACGGCTGATCTGAAGGTTACTGCGTCTGAAAGTCATCCACAAAGAAATTGTAGAGTAGAAATCACAGTTGCATCGGATGGAGCGGATGGAAGTCAGCTCTCAACAGACTTCACAAAAATCACAGTTGAAACAGCACCAACTAATACACCAGAGCCTGAGGATCCTGAAGACCCTGATGACCCAACAGAGGTGGTGACTTCTAACCTACCTGCACCGGGGATTAGTGCCCTTCTAAGTATACTAATTGGCGCCTTGTTTGTTAATTTGAATAAGAGGCAATAGATTAAACAAAATCTATTGATAATTATGCCATTAATCAGGCCACTGTGAGAGTGTAAAAGTAACACCTACTGGGTACGAAATGGCACAAATAAAGTGCCCTGTAATCAACAACTTATATTTGTGGTATGAGACTCGGCAAGAAAAGTGGTTGTTCTTAGCCTAGGCTAAATCTAAGTTAGGAGGTGTGAATATATGGCTGACGAAAAATCAGAGGAGGAGAATTTCACACGTATTGTAATTGGTTCTGTGGCCATAACAATGGTGCTGTTGTTGATTCTGCCAATGATATTTGTTGCTGGAAAATCTACATATTATTCTGCATATACCGAAGGAGAAGGTGGAGAGGTAAGTTCACTGGCTCAAGTGACAGACTTTAGACACTCAATGGACGAAGAGGAAGGTTATTTCGTAGCAAATACAATGTCTACCCCAATGCTAGTTAATGATTGGAAAGACCCTCACCGAACCGCTTTAATGATAATTGGTCCAGAAAAACCGATTGCAGAAACAGAAGCTGATGCGATTTATGACTTTGTTACTGAAAAGGGAGGTAAGGTAATCGTCGCTTCTGATGGCACAAATGCAAATAGATTGGCCGAAAAATTCGGAGTTACATTTTTCGACGCTCCGCTAAATGATGAAAATCAGTTTTGGACGGAATACGATGACGAGGGTCAACCTTCCTCAGAAGGTAGTTCTTGGTTGAATGTATGGGGGCTTGCTGCGGTATCTGAAGATGTTAACGAAATGCCTCCGGCATACCTAAAGCAAGGTTGTAAAGATACAGATGTGCTTGAAGAAAACCGGGAAAATTGTCGGCTTCCTGTAATGTTTCGATCTCCTACCGGAATGAAATATGAACCACTGCCGGAAGATAGCATAGAACAATCTTCTGAAGATCAAAGACAAGTCAAAATTTTGTCTACCGCATCCCCTTCCGCTTTTATTGACATAAAGGATAACGGCCGTGCGGACGATAATGAAAATCCCGCACCTGGTGATTTAGCATTAATCATTAGAATCGATTACCCAGGAATAACCACATTCGACAAAGTTAGTGCTGGTTCTTCTGGAATTGTAGGAGCCAATATCCGTGAATTACAAGTCACTGGTAGCATTGTTTTCGTATCAGATGAAGAAGCCTTTTCAAATCGAATGTGGACTTTAGAGGAAGCACAAAATAACAATATGGAAGAAACTTGCGAACTTCAATCCAATAACTGCTGGCTAAATACTGTAAGAGAAACTCGCTGGCAAGGGAATGAGGTATATTTTTCGCTACTAATAGATGATATGATGGAGCATGACAATACGAAATTGGCTAAATCAATTCGAGATGACAAAAGTCAATTCCAAATTGTCTTCGACGAAAGTCGGCATGTAACTGGAATTTTATCTGCTCCATTTGTAGAAACCATGGGCACCGTTGTGCTTCTAACTTCAAACAATTTCCTAAAATGGCTGGTTGTTCTTAATGTTGGCCTGCTGCTATTGGTGGCGATGATGGTAGTTCCTGAAAAGGAAAATTGGAGACATATTTTCGACCTTACACGTTTCAAGGAACGTCCCAATAAATTAGACCCTAGTTCTTATCGCAATCGGGTGCAAAAAGCCCTATTCACAAAAGTTAGAGTTCATTATGACCTAACTAGAGATCAGATGGCAATTAAACCGCCAGCTGAAATTCAAACGATGATTGGTGACCCAAGACTCGTTGAATTGGCCTATAGCCAAAGCAGAAAATATACTCCCCAAGAATTACGCCAACTCCTGGTGGCGATAAGACGCTGGGGCAAAAACTGAAACAAACAGAAAATGGAGAGAGAAAAATGACTGAAGAAAAAACAGCGACCAAAAATAAGCCAAAAGGCGGCTCAAAGAAGATGAGTGACAAACTCGAAGCCGTAGGTGCAATCGGACAAGCGATTAGCACCGAGGTACAGAAAGTCATCATTGGAAAGAGCCATGTTATCGACAATGTGTTGATCAACATCCTGTCCAATGGTAACCTCTTGTTCGAGGATTACCCAGGACTTGCTAAGACCTTGATGACCAATACGTTCGCCGATGCACTCGGCTGTGATTTCAAGCGTGTTCAATTTACACCTGATCTATTACCAGCTGACATTACTGGAACGAATATTTATGATGCAAAGAAGGGGGAATTCTCTTTCAAACCAGGTCCGATATTTTGCAACTTGCTACTATCTGACGAAATCAACCGTGCACCGCCAAAGACACAAGCGGCACTGCTTGAAGCGATGCAGGAAAAACAGGTTACAATCGGAACCGTAACTCACAAACTTCCAGCACCGTTCCTAACAATGGCAACACAAAACCCTGTGGAACAGGAAGGAACCTACCCTCTACCAGAGGCTCAACTTGACCGATTTATGTTCAAGATGAGCGTTGGATACCCAGACCGTGCGGACGAGGATGAAATTCTCGCTCGACGTATCGCTCGAAAGAAGGACGATGTAGAAGTAGAGACGATTACAGACCCTGCTCGTGTTGTAGCAATGCAGACTGCTATTGAGGATGTATTCGTCGATCCTGCAGTAAGGATGTACATGGTTGAGATTGTATCTAGAACTCGAGAAGATCCAAGAGTTCTCGTAGGTTCCTCACCACGTGGTTCACAAGCACTGCTAAAGACAAGTCGTTCCGCAGCAGCAATGCGTGGCCGGGACTTTGTCACTCCAGACGATGTGAAGTCGGTAGCGACCTTGGCGGTTGCCCACCGATTGATTCTAAAACCAGAGCACCAAATCAAGGGCTTGGAAACTGATGAAGTCATCTCAGATATCCTTCGTCAAGTACCAGTTCCTACGGTTTGAAACTCTAACGGAAAAAAAGAAACGTGAGGGGACAGCCAATGGCATGGAGTAGAAAATCAGCAATGTTTGCCGCGTTGGCGGTAGCAATGTATCTACTCGGGCTAGTTTTGCGAAACCAACAATTAGTCACTGTCGCCGTTGTTCTACTTTCTTTCCTAACCTATGCAGCATTCCGAACCACCCATGCCGACGTCGCATCTAGTGGACGACGGATGAATGATACAAATTCAGACGCAGGGGTTGCCTTACAGTCAATTGTTGCTATGCGAAAACTATCACAAGCAAGAGTTTTCGAAGATGGTGAAATTGATGTCGTACTCAGGATTCAGAACCGTTCTACTCTCTCCAAGGTTCTAGAAGTCCGAGACAGGGTTCCTGAAGTCATGCGAATAAAGAAAGGTGCAAATTATGTCCTAATGGAATTAGGAGGTAGGAAAGAAACAGAAATCTCATACACAATTGAATCACCTTTGAGAGGATTCTATACGGTTGGCCCAGTTTGTGTCAGAGTCCAAGATGCATTCGGCTTGTTCCATAATGAAAGAGAAATCCAACTCTATGACGATTTCCTAGTATTCCCAAAAATGGAAGACATCAAGGATGCATTAATCAAGAGTCGGGTTCCGAAAATTTTCACAGGTGCAGTGAATATCAGAAATCCAGGTGAAGGATCTAACTTCTACAATCTACGTGAATACATACCAGGAGACCCGATGAAGAAGGTCAATTGGAAGGCTTGGGCAAGATCAGGGAAGATGATGGTTAACGAATATGAGCGAGATGCGGTTAGCGATATCATTCTCATAATTGACAGTAGAGCGGTTTCAGAAACCGGCCCCGTAAGTAGGAATTCTTTGGTTTATAGTACCAGAGCGGCTGCAAGTTTGGCACAATATTTCCTATCTAGAAGAGATTCTGTTGGTTTAGTTACTTACGGTGACGAAATCGTATCTGTAGATAGGGATACTGGAAAGAAACAATTGTACGTTTTACTTACCAAACTAGCAGGTGCTATGGCTAAAGGCAACACACCGTTGAAAGTTGTAACCAATCGTATTTTACCTCATATTAACAGAGGGAGCCCAATTATTCTTCTTAGCCCATTAGAAGATGACCCAACAGTCATCGATGCTGTTAGGGATCTTAGAGCAAGAAACTTCGACGTTACTATCCTATCTCCATCAAGCTTGGAGTTTGAATTTGATGCTAGAAGACTAGATCGTACAGGATATGAAGTTCTGAAGACAGAAAGGGATATTCTAATCGGTGAACTTAGAGGCTTGGGTGCTAATGTAATGGATTGGGAGCCCGATATGATGCTAGTTACTGCTCTAGCTGGTGCTAGAGGATTTTGAGAGGTGATACAAGATGGCAGATGATATCAATGTTGAAGGTGCAAGTGATACATCCCACCTTTACGATGGTAAGACAGTACGATCTTCTGCCCCAAGTCGGAAGAAAGCTGCTGGCCGAATAAAGTCCAGTACCGAAATACCCAAAGATGCAATCCCCGAAGTACATGTTCCATCTTGGATTGAATCATTCTTCGGAGGCCCAATTGTATCCTCAATGAAGTTCCTGCCTGCAAATAAGACAGTTACAAATTTACAAATCAGTTCTGCAATGTGCCTGACTCTACTCACAGCACTAACATTACTTTTCACCCCTGTTTCAGGAACTGCTTGGTTTGCTCTTGCAAATATGCTCAATATTCCTATCCTCGGAGGTGCTATTCACATCTTAATCATGGTAATCGGTTCAGTTGGTGGTGCTTATGGCATATTCCAACGAGATCAAAGGGCATTGTTAGTGTCTTACGTGGCGATGATTCTTGTAACTTTGAGATTTGCAGGAAGTAAAGTTGAATTTGGATTTGATGTACTTCCGGAAGCAGAAGTTCTGCAAAAAATACTACTGATTGCTTATGCTTTATTCCTTGTAATGTACTTCGAATTAACCAACGGTATAATTCGGTTTTCAATGTTGGATACATCTATTCGCACTGGTGAAGTATACGTCATGGGAGAAGGAAAAATTATTCGACAGTATTACAGAGAAATCGGAATTACTCCTGTAGTCGCTGGAATAGTTGCATTGCTCACTCTTCTGATTAATCTAATCATTCCTGCAATGGTTGGATTATTCGATGATGTACAGGCAAACCGGTTGAGTGAATCTGTAGAATTGACCTCGGTTTATGGTGTTGCTCTTGGTACAGCGATGGTGTTTACAGTAATCGCAGCAGCGTTTGCTGTCAATCTTCCTTTGCGTATTCAACAAATGCAAGAAGGCAGAGCGGATAAGTGAATTTAGGGTTCTAGGAATCCACCAATTATCCCTAAATCCGCTACAACTAATCTACCAATAGCCTCGACAACAGGTACGGCTCGAGGTCCCAATACAGGGTCATGTCTTCCACCTACTTGTAGCGGACGTTGTTCTCCACTGGGCAGGTGTAGAGTAGATTGTTCACGAGCTATGCTGCTTGGTGGTTTGAAGTGCACAATAATTCGAATTGGGGCACCGGTTGACCTACCGCCTAGTGCGCCATCGGCTTGAGCCGATTCTGAACCTTCTAACTCAGGCGTATTACCATCCAAATGCCATGCATCATTATGTTCAGAACCTCTCATCTTTGATGCTTGAAAACCTCTAGCAAATTCAACTGCGCGAGCACCGGGAATAGCCATCATTCCTCGGGCTAAAGCCGGTTCAAGGCCATCAAACCAAGGTTCACCTACCCCTATTGGTAATCCTTCAATTATGCACTCTACACTAGAACCGACCGAGTCTTGGTCCATCCTAACTTCTTCGATATAATTCGAGAATGATTCAGCAGCCTCTTCATCTCTACAATTCAATCGTGCCATTGTCGAATCCTCATCCAGTTCCGTATCTCTATCGAATAGGAATAATGGTTTGGAGTGTAGATTACCAACACTGTGTAAATGGGCATTAACTTTCCAGCCAGCCTGATTCAACAATCCTCGCAATTGGCTGGCTGCAGTTACCAGTCCGTAGGTCAATCTAGCCGATTGAGAGCCTCCTCCCCGTAAATCGGCTGCACCATCTGAACGGACCATTTCTGGAAAGTCTGCATGACCTGGACGGGGTTGATCAGGAAGGAAACTGTAATCCTTCGATTTAGCATTGGAATTCCAAGTAAGTAGAAGAATTGGCCAACCTGTAGCCTTCCCTTCATGGACTCCCGATAGGATCTCGCATTCGTCAGATTCGGAACGCATACTGAGACCTTTTCTTCCAGGCTTTCTTCTCGCAATATCCTCATTCAATGCCTGTAAATCAATCTCGGTTCCTGCTGGAATTCCCTCCACCAAAGCACCTACACATTTTCCGTGACTTTCTCCAAAGAGAGTCACGCGGACAGAGTCTCCTAGCCTCATTCCCATTCATCTCTCTCCCAATGAAGTTCAACACCGTGATGAGTACGTGTGTGAACAAATTCTAAGGCTTTAGATTTGAGATGTTGCTTAACAGGTTCTGTCTGCTCAGGTTCACAGAGTACAACGATCGCTGGACCAGAGCCAGAAATCGCAGCAGGGCAACCAAATCGAACTTCGAGATCTTCGCATATACTCAATGCCTCTTCATCCCCCATTGCCTCAGCAACCGCTTGCCCATTCATCCTAAAGGCATCGATTGGAGAGCCATTTCTTAATTTCAAAACGATTTGTTCGAACCTTGGACGAAGATTCTCAAATGATTGAACTTCCACCAACCCCTTTTTCATGTCTCTAATTACTATAATTACTTCCTTTTCTGGAAATTCAATTTGTTCAATTATTCCAGAACCTCCCGCATTTGCATCTACTATCCAAGTAGCAGGAAAGTAAGAGCATGCGATATCATCTCTACCTCCTGATACACTACAACCGGCCTTTGTTTGAATTGCTGAAATTAGATTGAAGATCACATTATCACTAAGAATTACAGAATTACCTGTAGATAGTGCATTTACCGCGGCTATCAATAGTGCTGAGCTGGATTTCAACCCAATCCCTGTTGGTATATCCGACTTAACAAGCCATCCAATTTCACCTGTGGGAAGAGGCAAATCTCGTTCTTTCCAAGCCTCTAGAAGCAATTGCAGCAAATTGTGTTCATCTCCCTCGGGAATCGAAGGACCTTCTACTAAACCAACATAGGTCCATAGATCGATAGGTGTCGAGCAACCATTGCCACAACCAAGAGCATGCAGGAGACTGATTCCAGCATTAGCCCTACCTGACCCGTAGACCTTCATCTCTCATCCATCTCCCCTGCTAGTTCTCGACCTATATGTCGCATACCCGAGGAAAATCGTACAGCGATTTTGTCTCCAGACTGAATTGAGGTGACGCTAATGTTTCCTTCATGATTGATGAATCTCACAGTTTCGGCCTGTTGCAGCAAGACTTGTGCGGATTGATTATTCCATTGAAATTGGACCAAAAGAAATGGTCTCCTTTCAATTTTCAGACGACCGATAGTGGCACTACGAATTTCATTAGAGGAATTTGCGATTGCAACTTGGTCGCCTGCAGTTAATTCACTGAGATATTTTGTTGAGCCATCGGCCATTAAGCAGTAAGCGTGTACCGCCCCTGCATTAACGCGAAATGGCCTCGATGGGACGAATTCAGAGGGGATGGTTTCTCCATGAATCAAAACTAA
>DAOJ01000053.1 GCA_002502365.1 Euryarchaeota archaeon UBA106 | reverse complement strand
GTCCTACTTAGAGTATCAGAGTCAGCAGATGGAATTGCCGAAGTCCGTATCACAATGGATTATGTTGATGACGAATTAATGTGGAGTGCATTACTTGCCAGTTGGCCATCCTTCATTATCTTCGGACTGGTGGTTGAGGGTTATTTTAATCGGTCAAAGCAAATTGTAAGCGATGATATTACTGATGTAAATTCCTGAAATTATACCACAACCAATCCATAAGCCAATTCTAAATGGAGGTAATACCCAATTATCTCTATTGGCAGATTCCCAAATCCAATACAAGAATGGAATTACTATCCAAACAAAGAAAAAGAGCACAGGAAGGTAAGCAAAAGCCATTCCAGTCCAAATTCCAATCATCATTTCCACTTTTCTATTTGATACCGAATTAGACAGGAACGGAAAACAAATCGCAATACAAGCGGTTACCGTAACTGGTCCGATTAACGAGGACTCATTGAAGAATGAATGGTCAATTAGGTAGGGAAGTGGGCCTGTTAACAGACCCAATAACAGTGGGCCAAGCCACAATGTGTTCGATTGGCCCCCCTTGGTACGCATAGAGAGTGGCAAGTGAAAGTCCCACATCAAGGTGCTGAATCTATGCGGAAGGTTTTCTTTAGATTTCAGCACCTCGCCAGTTCATGACGAAGGGCCAGATAGTCGCGGGATGCCTTGCTCCACACCCTCCACACCTAGTTTATGCGGATAACCCTCCACAAAATGAGGCGTATTCTGAGGGGGGCTGGGAAACACTTCGGTGGGGATACCAACGCCTCGCTAGAAAATTGAAAGATATTGATTATGATGCAATTGTAATATTCACTCCACACTGGCAAACGTACATTGGAACTCATTTCCTTGGTCTTCCTGAGTTTAGTTCAAAATCAGTAGATCCTGTTTTCCCAAATCTATTCCGTTACAATTACGATTTGAAAGTAGATGTTGAACTATCCGAAGCAATGAGAGATGCGGCTTCTCAGGAAGGTATAATCACCAAGATGATGAGAAATCCCCATTTCAGAGTAGATTATGGAACGATTACCAGTTGTCATTTGCTAAATCCTGAATGGGATAAGCCGATTGTGACAATTTCCAGCAATCGGAATACTCACTATTACTCTCCTGAGGTAATGATTGAGCAAGCTACTGCGCTTGGTCGCGCTTGCGCAAAGGCAATTGAGGAAAGTGGCAAGCGCGTAGTGCTGGTAGCAAGTCACTCACTATCTCACCGACACTTTGTCGAAGAGGCACCATTACCTGAAGACATGAGCAAGGAGCATATCTACAATCACAGCCAATACGTTTGGGATATGAAAATCGTTGAGATGATGCGTCAAGGAAAGAGCAGAGAGGTAATCGATATCATGCCTGAATTTACTGAGCAAACTATTGCTGAAACAGAGGGTGGTGGCTTGATTTGGATGCTCGGAGCCATGGGATTCCCTGACTTCCCTGCTGAAATTTATGGATATCAATCTGTTATTGGAACTGGAAATGTAATCGCTTGCTGGGATCCAAATGATGATACCCGTGAGTATGTACTTTGAGGTGGAAAAATGAATGAAACAAATGAACCTGAGATTCTCTTTGGAATCTATTGCCCTCCACACCCTCAGCCCTTGCTATCGCCAGATGCAAGTGAGGGATATGGGAAATTACGTGCTGCATTCGAAGAATGTCGAAAGCGAATTGAGGAAAGTGAGGCGGATATTATTCTGGTTTATTCAACTACGTGGCCAAGTATCATTGGACACCAGATACAGGCTCTTGAGAACGCTGTATGGACTCACGTGGACGATGATTTCCATTACCTTGGAAGTATGCCATACGATTTCCATATGGATACCGAATTCGCTCATGCAATGAAGTATAATTGCGAAAAGAGAGGATTGGAAGCTAGGACGGTAGAGTACGAAGGTTTCCCAATCGACACAGGCTCAGTAGTTGCTTTGCAATTGTTGAATCCTGACAATCGAATTCCCGCCTGCATTCTTTCTAGCAATATGTACGCTAATCGTTCTGAGACTATCGTTTTGGGTAAGGCAGCAAGAGACACTTTAGCCCAACAAGGTAAGAAGGCAGTAGTCGTCGTAGTCTCAAGTCTATCCAATCGCATGTTTACAGAACACATAGACCCCAAAGAGGATAGAATTCACTCTCAGAAAGACGATGATTGGAATCGCAAGATTTTGGAATTCTTTGATGATGGTAGATTAGAGGATTTGAGTCAATTGAGCCGTGACATACACGGACAAATCAGAGTTCAGAAAGTCGTGGCATACAAACCCGCTTGGTGGCTTGCCGCTACTATGGGGCAGCACAATAACTACGATGGTGAAGTACTCGCTTACGAAGCACTGCATGGAAGCGGAGGAGCGGTCATTACACTAACTCCATCGACTGGTTCGGTTGGTGACAAAGAGTTCGACGAGGATGATGTTGAGTTCTACCGAGGCGATCGTAATGTCCTCGATAAGGGGATGCTAAAATGACTTCCGAAGAGCCAATTCCGGAAGAAGATGAAGATGCACCTTTCTTACATAGACTTGAGATGATTAAGGATTTAATCGAGGCTCCTGATGAGGTAATCGAGGCGCTATACGACGGTTATGGAAAATCAATGTTGTATACCGCTGGAGGTGCAGCTGGAGCTGCTGCAGGTGTTGCTGTGGGCGGACCTGTTGGTGGCATAGTTGGAGGGGTTGTAGGAAGGAAAACTGCAGGTAAATTCACCAGCGACGATGGCCCAAAATATTCTGAAAATGCTCCAACCGCTGTTGGAGCCTATCCTCATGCATACCGGGTTGGAAACTTACTCTTTGTGAGTGGAATTGGCCCTCGTCAAGTAGGAACTGATGAAATTCCAGGGGGCCCAATTAGAGATAGCGATGGAAATCCACAGGATTATGACATTCG